>JBGVFH010000069.1:0-1629 GCA_045120955.1 Eubacteriales bacterium
GGATAATTCTTCCTATAGATATAATAAACGAGGAATTTGCGGGACAGCTGAAGAAGCTGTACGAACTGACAAACGTATCACTGCAAAATCAAGCGGCGGCAAAGCTCGCATCCGGGCAGATGGATATAACCGAGGCGCTTGGCAGCGTTAAAAACGAAGAATAAGAAACAAAGCAAATAAGAGGGCAAACCACTGCCCTCTTACAGATGCTTTTACATTATAAAAAAACGAAAGAGCGGGTGCTCTTTTGCAGTGCTCGTATTGAATAATAACTTAACGACCGTTTTGAAATAGGTGTAAAAATGAAAAAAGAAAACACAAACGATACAGTCCGTCAGTCTGTCAGGCCCTTATTTTCGGATCTGATAAAAAAGGCTGCCGAGCAGATAGATATACGTGAGTTCAGTCTCAACAGCCCTATGCTGTCAGATCAGGCAAAGGAGCTGTGTGCCATTATAGCCGAGGTATACGCGATGCATCCCGACACGGAGATCTGTGTGTGCGGTGAGCGTCTGTATGCGGGGCTTGTGGCTGAAGTGTTCCGTTGTCTGACATATGAGCACGTGTCGCTCGTGCTCGATAACTACAACCGTGCGACATATGCGATCCGAAACAAGAAGCTGTATCTTCGCACAGCGCTGTATAATTCAGTATTTGAGCTTGCGTCAAGCATTGCGAATGAAGTATCGCATGATATGTACGGAGGTGATAAATGAGATGCTTATACAGAGAGCAGATATATGAGTGCGGTGACTATCTTGAGGTAAACATATTTCCTGTATTTCGCAAGGCGCAGGGGAGAGGCAAGCGTGCAAAGCCGACAAGCGCCGTACAGGCGAGGCTGAATGAGCATAATGCTGAACAGAAGCTTGTGCGCATTTTGCACGCCAACTTCACGGGGCAGGACTATGAGATACACCTCACATACGCTGACGAAAATCTTCCTCAGTCAGACGAAGAGACGGCACGGGATGTACAGAACTTTATGCGAAGAGTAAAGCGCAGATATCACAAACTCGCTATTGAACTGAAATACGTATATGTGATCGAGGGAGGCGTGGGCGGCACACGCTATCATCATCACGTCACACTGTCGGGGGGAATGGACCGCACGGAGCTTGAGCAGTTGTGGGGGTACGGTTACGCTAACTGCCGTCAGCTTCAGTTCAACGAAAACGGAGTTGAGGGGCTTGCGAAGTACTTGACAAAGCAATTCAGAGCACACAAGGATGAGCTTGTTTTCCGCAAGCGTTGGTGCGGCTCGAAAAACCTCACGAAGCCCGAGCCGAAGGAGAGGGACGGCAAGCTCTCGAGGCATAAGGTACAGGCGCTCGCTACATACGAGGCAGAGAGCCGCCGTGCGTTTGAAGAACTATACGAGGGGTATTATCTGTCCGAGGCAAAGCCGTTTTATAACGACGTCAACGGCGGGTATTACATTCACGTGAAGATGTACAAGAGAGATGCGGCGTTTGCTAACACGAAACGACGAAAACGAAAGAAAGAGAGGGATGCATATGAGTAAGGTGTGTATGCTATGGGGAGCGGCACTCGGAACTGATACGTTCCGTATCTGTGCTTTTTGTCGAGGGGAGAAGGTCAGAGACGGACCGAAGGTGCGGCACGAGA
>JBGVFH010000070.1:0-3268 GCA_045120955.1 Eubacteriales bacterium
TCCCGTAAATTCAACACTATCCCCACATTGAATACCATCGGTCATTTCATAAACCTGCACTTGAGCAACATTGCCTTTTATACGTATAACCTCGCTTTTAAGGGCGGTATCACCCACAAAAACATAGCATATTTCGTTCATGGAAACATTGCCGTCAAATTCCACTGACACCAAGTTTCCGTTTATGCTTACTACCTTTCCTTTATTTTCGGTCATTGTATTGCCTCCAACCTATCTCCATTTAATATGGAGGTATAAATATTTTTGTATGCTTTTTCTCCGGTTTTCGTGTCAAACTGCCTTATGCGAAGAAGCAGCTTTAATTTAAGTCCGTAATAGAGGATATAATCCTCCGAAAAACTATCCATGGGTCTTAGCGTTTCTAATATTTCTAAACGGTAGCGGTTTAAATATTCTTCCGCTTCCATAGGGTTTTCCATCTCTGTTGCCACACTTGCCGCTTTGACATATTCCACAGGGAAAATTCTATTTTCTGTATCAAACATTTTTTTCATTTTGTCTGCCCGAGCTTTACCAAGAGCGAATCGAAGATTTCTTTCACTTTCGTTCCAAGCATCAATCAGAGCAGATCCTGTAGTCTCAACAGCTTTTGAAGGCGATAAGGTGAGTTTTTTCATAGCCTCCTGCAACCTTTTTCCTAAAAAACGGTTGCAAAGCTCTGCAAATCGCTCTTCAGTGATCGGAAGCGGAGTATTTTCGCTTATCCCATCAAGAGACGGCAACTGCGATATTAAATAATATTCAGCCATAATTATTACTTCGCCTCTTTCAAAAGCTCGATAACCTTCGGGCTAAGGTAATTTGCAAGCATATCCACAACCGCTTCAGCGGAATAATCATAATATGCGCTACCGTCATTTACAGCAATGCGGAAGCCGCCGTCAAAATTATCATTTCCTTTCAGCGTAATACCCTTAAGCATTTTATCCTTAAGAGCCGATAGTAAGGTTTCTTCTAATTTATCAAGGTCTTGAGTATTCAGAATTACTGCGATATCTTCTGCATCGGGATTATTTGCCCAGTTCTTAACAATGCTGATAATCAGCCCTGCGAATGCATCTGATGAATATACAGCATTTACATTTTCACCAACGATGGCTTTAAGCTCTCTCGCCACGCTTTCTCTGAATGAAATCAACAGATTGCGCCCTGCCTGACGAATGGCATCTTCACTTGATCTCACCATACGCTCATTCTCTTTTTTTGCGTTTTGCATAATTCTTTCTGCTTCTGTTTGAGCATTCCGAATGATTTTTTCAGCCTCATCATTTGCAGCTTTTAATATAGCCTGTGCCTCTGCTTCTGCAGCTTCTACTCCATCTTTTTTGATTTGGTCAATAAGTTCTTTAAGTTGTATTTCCATTATGTTCTCTCCTTTATGATATAAATAAAACCATTCAAACAGATTTAACTTTACAAAGAATATTACTTTAGCTTTCCAAGCTTTGCGGTATTTGCGATAACGATCAGCGTCGTTTCCGCATCAAGCAACTGCTCGGGATTGACATTTACGTTGACCTTCTCGCCTTTCTTGACAGCAACAATATTGAATCCGTATTTTCTACGGAGATTTAATTCTATCAAGTTCTTTCCGCACCACTCGTCCTTTACGTCAATCTCCACCATAGACACATCACGCGACAGAGAGATCATATCAATAAAGCCCGAGCTTAATAGGTTCTTGGCAAGGCGGATGCCCGACTCGTTTTCGGGAAACACGACCTGATCCGCGCCCACACGGAGCAATATCTTTTGGTGCATCTCATTGGCGCATTTTGCGATAACGGTTTTAACGCCTGCCTCCTTGCAA
This sequence comes from Eubacteriales bacterium, assembly GCA_045120955.1. Classification (GTDB taxonomy): domain Bacteria; phylum Bacillota; class Clostridia; order Oscillospirales; family CAG-272; genus JAZMZS01. Next base: position 1,832 of record JBGVFH010000070.1, read on the forward strand.
AGCGTGACAGCCATAACACTCGCTTCAAGGTTACTTGCCATACATACAATGACCGTATCAATACTTCCAATCCCGAGGCGTGAAATGACCTCGGCATCGGTCACGTCAGCGCACTTGCATACGGGCAGGTATGCCGCTGTATCGTTGACGATTTTTTGGTCGGTGTCAATTGCTATGACCTCCATGCCGTTCTCTACAAGCTCTTTTGCCACAGCTGTGCCGTATCTTCCAAGTCCGAAGACTGCGTATGTTTTCTTTGCTTTCATTGTTCTTCTCCTTTATCCTATACTGATATCTTCCGTCGGCTCGAAAATCACGTTTTGACTTTCATTCTTTCTGCCAAGAGCCACCGCAAGTGATATGGGGCCGACTCTGCCGAAATACATCGTTACGATGATAATTAACTTTCCAAACGTGTTAAGCGTCGCTGTTAGATTACGTGATAGACCGACGGTTGCCGTTGCGCTGACCGTTTCATAGACCGCATCAATGGCAGAAGCATTACTCGTTGCCATCAAGAGAACGGTTGAGGTAGCGCAGATGGTGAGAAACGTAACCGCTACGGCAACCGCTTTTTTTACCGAGTCCTCGGAAATACGACGACCAAAGAGTGTTGCGTTATTCTTATTTCGGATCGTAGCGAATGCCGAACAAACAAGAACGGCGATAGTGACGGTTTTCATACCGCCTGCCGTTCCCACGGGTGAGCCACCGATTAACATCAAAATAATAGACACGGCGGTAGAGGCATTTGTCAGATTTTCTTGAGGAACGGAGGCAAAGCCTGCGGTTCTCGTGGTAACCGATTGGAAGAAGGAAACTTGAATTTTATCGAATAAGGACATCTCTCCAATGGTCAACGGATTAGAATATTCAAAAACAAATATGAGGATAGCACCGACAAGAACGAGTCCTGCGGTAACGGTAATGGCAATCTTTGAGTGTAAGGTCAGATGCCTGAATATCCTTCTGTTCTTTGGCGAACGGCTCTTAACAACACGAAGCACATCCCACCATACGATATATCCAAGTCCTCCGAGAATGATGAGCGCAGAGGTGACAATATTGATCAGCGGATTGGTTGCGTAATTGCAAAGGCTGTTTTCTGCGATAATGTCAATACCTGCGTTGCAAAAGGCTGAAACCGAATTAAATACCGATATCCATATACCTCTCGCACCAAACTCGGGAACAAATACGAGCATATACAACAGAGCGCCGATGCCTTCAATGATCAGCGTGCCGAACAGCACGTTTTTCACGAATTTTGCAAGTCCCGACATCGTATTGAGATTAAAGGCATCCTGAATGAGCAATCGGTCACCGATGCCCATTTTTCTGTTTAGAAGAAGCATCAGCCCCGACATAATGGTGATGATACCAAGACCGCCGACCTGTATCAAAAGCAATATGACGATTTGCCCGAACACACTCCAC
>JBGVFH010000071.1:0-89292 GCA_045120955.1 Eubacteriales bacterium
CCTACGTTAAGCATGGTTTTTATAAAATTCTTTCCGTTTTTTCCGAAAACCCATGCGGTACGGACAATAAAATATTTATCTAAGATATTACTGACTGCAAGCTCACCTTCAAGCTTTGTTTTTCCGTAGACACAGAGAGGGGCATAGTCCTTGCAATCGGGTTTCCACGGTTCCTCTCCTTGCCCGTCAAAGACATAGTCGGTGCTGATATATATCATCTTACAGTCAAGCTTACGGCAAGCTTTTGCGATATTCTCGGTGCCGCTGACATTGATAGCGTAAACCTTATCACGGTTTTCTTCATCTTCGGCTGCATCAACCGCCGTCCATGCGGCGCAATGTACGACCGCATCGGGCTTTATTTGTGTAAGCGTGCGGCTCACAGCAGATGCATCTGTAATATCAAGACTGACATATTCCATGCCGCCGCAAAAGTCCAAAATGTCACTGCCTATCGTATCATATCCGCGTTTTTTAAGCTCGTTTACAACATCGTGTCCGAGCTGACCGCCCACACCCGTTACAAAAACCTTCATATAATATCCTCTTTATCTGTTGCCGTACATTTTTTCGTAATAATTCTGATACTCACCGGAAATGATAGTCTCCCACCATTCCTTATTGTCGAGGTACCATTGAATTGTCTTCTGAATTCCGTCGGCAAATTTGGTTTCGGGAAGCCATCCGAGCTCGTTGTGGATCTTTGTAGGATCTATAGCATAGCGCATATCGTGCCCCTTACGGTCGGTAACATAGGTTATGAGGCTTTCGGGCTTGCCGAGCGCCTTGCAGATTATCTTAACGATATCAATGTTCTTCATTTCGTTGTGACCGCCTATATTATAAACCTGTCCTACACGTCCTTTGTGTATGATAAGGTCGATTGCCTTGCAGTGATCCTCAACATAAAGCCAGTCACGAACATTAAGTCCTTCGCCGTATACAGGCAGAGGCTTGTCATTGAGAGCGTTTGCTATCATCAACGGAATAAGCTTTTCGGGGAAATGATACGGACCGTAGTTGTTGGAACAGCGGCTTATGGTCACAGGAAGACCGAATGTGCGGTGGTAAGCAAGCACCAGCAGATCCGCACCCGCCTTGGAGCTTGAATAAGGGGAGCTTGTATGGATGGGGGTCTCTTCGGTGAAGAAGAGGTCGGGACGGTCAAGAGGGAGGTCGCCGTATACTTCATCGGTTGAAACCTGATGATAACGGGTAATTCCGTATTTACGGCAAGCGTCCATGAGAACGGCTGTGCCCATGATGTTTGTTTGAAGGAATATGCCGGGGTCTTCGATCGAACGGTCAACGTGGCTTTCAGCTGCAAAGTTTACTACAATGTCAGGTGTCTCCTCTTCAAAAAGCTTGTAAACAGCATCTCTGTCACATATGTCCGCCTTGACAAAGCGGAAATTGGGGTTGTCCATTACGGGTGCGAGAGTCGAGAGATTGCCCGCATAAGTAAGCTTATCAAGGCAGATAATGCGGTAATCGGGATGCTTATCAAGCATATGAAAAACAAAATTTGATCCTATAAATCCGGCACCGCCGGTAACGATGATTGTCATAAGTTTATATCTCCTCTTTATTAGTGCAATGTATCAATGTATTTTCCGTCAAGAACATCCTTTAGATACTGACCGTATTGGTTTTTCTTGAGCACCTCATAGGTTTTCATGACCTCGTCACGGCTTATCCAGCCGTTAAGATAAGCTATCTCTTCAAGACATGCAATTTTTCTGTGCTGATGCGTTTCTATCGTTTTGACAAAGTTGGTGGCTTCCACAAGGCTTTCGTGAGTGCCTGTATCGAGCCATGTAAAGCCCTGTCCGAGCAGCTCCACATTAAGCTCGCCTTGTTCAAGATAAATTCGGTTGAGATCTGTTATTTCAAGCTCGCCTCTTGCGGATGGCTTGAGGTTTTTAGCATATTCAATTACACGATTGTCGTAGAAATAGAGTCCGGTCACGCAATAATTGCTTTTTGGCTTTTGTGGCTTTTCTTCGATTGAAACAGCGTGCCCGTCCTTATCAAATTCAACGATTCCGAAGCGTTCGGGGTCGTCTACATAGTAGCCGAAGACGGTTGCTCCCTTGCCGCTTTTTGCATTTTCAACTGCAGTCACAAGACGTTTTTTCAGCCCATTGCCTGCAAAAATATTGTCACCGAGCACCATTGCAACTGTATCATCGCCTATAAAGTCGGCTCCGATGATGAATGCCTGAGCCAAACCGTCCGGCGAAGGCTGTACAGCATAGCTTAGATTTACACCGAACTGATGTCCGTCACCGAGCAGAGCCTCAAAACGGGGAGTATCCTGCGGTGTTGATATTATGAGTATATTTCTGATGCCGGCATTCATAAGTACCGACATGGGATAATAGATCATCGGTTTGTCGTAAATGGGCAAAAGCTGTTTGGATGTAACCTTTGTCAACGGATAAAGTCTTGTGCCGGATCCACCGGCAAGAATAATACCTTTCATTTTAATTCTCCTTATTGATTTTTTGTTTTTTTACAGAGAAAATGGCAGTGCTTGTTAACATTAAAACAGTAATTCCCATCGGATTATTTAGGAACGGATTAAAGATATTTGTTACAACCATCCCAATATATGCAGCTGTCAAATACTTATTACGAATGCAATCTTCGGATATGCTATCAAGGTCTCTTCGATGCTTCCACCAACCATACACTTGATATCCCATGAATCCAAAATACGTTAAAATAAATAGTACAAGACCAATGCAACCCGTCTTCATCCAGATATCCAGATACATGTACTCTGTTCTACCATCATTACGAATCGAATCCAAATTAGCTCCCAAACCACTCCCCAAAATTGGGCTTTCTTTAATTTTTTTATAAATAAGAGACAAGGAGCTCGCACGAAGATTTACTGCAGCTTGATTTGCTTTGTCTACATTTGTTACATCGGATGTATTATCCCCTGTATCAGATATATCATTTTTATCAGAGCTAGGTGAGGAATCAGTATTTCCTTCGTTATTATTAACATAAGAAACTAACAATTCAGGAGAGAAACGATTTATAACCTCTATAGCCACTACTGGAGCCCGATATATCGCAGTAGAAAGCAATATCAACGCCAACAGAGTCGACAAAACTCCTCCGACAATTGCAACCAATTTTTTCCATGAGCGAAAATCAAAGATAAGAACACATACTGCTGTGACTGCCAAACCAAGCCAAAAACCTCTTGTATAAGTGATTAACCAAGAAAACAAAAGAATACCGTCACACAGTATAAGTAACAACATCCGACGACGATTATCGCAGTTTCGAATCATCCACACACCATAAATAACAGCAATTTGCAGGAATATATGACTTTTCAAATATATTCTTTGTAAACCTGTTTGCAGAGATGCAAGCCCACCCATACTATGTTGATTGATCCATGAGTTGACATGATTTACAAGATAACCATCGTCAAAAGCAAATACGAAATGAAGAACAATTGTTATGCACGAAAGCAACAAGGAACTCCAGAAGACCACGGACATAGCACGAGTAATTGCCTGTCGGTTTCCCATTACCAACATAAATCCGGGTATAAGAGCAAGACTCATAAAACTCGACAAATCGCTCCAAATAAATCCGGTTTGATTTCCTGCTTGGATTCCAATCCATGCACCTATCAGCAAGTATATTCCAAAACATACCGAGATAACGATTTGAAACGAAGTTATCATCCGTTTGAACGAACGACACACTATCGGCAATGTAACAAAAAAACAAATAGCAAACAGTACCATCCGAATGCTGAACGGACCGATTTCCAACCAGCGGCCGCTTCCACCCACGGTACACTCTGCAATATAGATCAATAACAAAAACTGCGCCAACTTTTCAAGTTTTTCAAAACTCTTTTCGATTCCAGAAACAAATTTCATAATCGGTCCTTTCTTAAATTATCTGTTCAGATATACCATCATAAAACGCATTGTACGATATTGAACAGTCAAGTGAAGCGCCCTTTTCCCAACAAGTCTAAAATAGGAAAACATGTCATTGCGAAAAATATAACTGTAATCTTTCGCATAAATTCGAAAACGTGTTAATGAAGATTCTATAGATGGCTTTTCAATGCCGGAAAAAGAATGGTCGCACTTATAAGGGAACACCGTGATCCGCTCTCCGCGACCGCGCATATCCATAACAAAATTGTGATCCACGCCATCAAGAAAAATATTCTCATCATACCGATAATCATTAAACAGGGACAATCTCAATGCCATGCCGGAATTGATTGCAGAGAGACAATCACCCCGATAGCAAAGAGCTTCCTCTTCATTAGAAAACAATGTAACACGATATGCTTTTCCTAATATACACGGTGATATCAGATGTCCTCCTGCATAGATCAATGGCACAAATATTCTTCCTTCAGAACCGTCGCAAGCAAGACGCAAAGATGAGAAATACGTCTTGTCCACATGAGTATCATCATCAAACAGGCATAACATATCTACTTTGCATTCATTCATCAGATAGTCGATACAAGCATTATAGGCTTTGGAAATTCCTACATTTCCGTTGCCTCCTAGATAGACCCATCCCTTTTCTTCACATAATGCTCGGTTGCCAAAATCCGCAGTACTGTTATCATAGATCAGAATTCGAAGATCAGAATTTCTCAGCTGTTCCAGCGCCCGACAAGTAGGGCTTTCATCGCAAGACATATTATATACGACCACAACTGCCGCAAAGGTCATATTATACTCTCCTCTCTCTTTTAATTCTGAGCAAAAGCTCTCTCAAAAGTGTACAGCGTGCTTTTATGATTACTCTCAAAGACCGAGTACTCACAGGAGTTACGTTACCACCATGGAGCCGATGATATAGCAGGATCCGATCGTCATAAGCAATCTTTCCCATGAACTCACCAATTGTCCCGATCCAATGATCATAAGCATCCAAACACATAGGCATAGGCATAATCTTTTTTGCCATACTCTTGGTAAAAGCGGTACAGCAACCGCTGTAACGAGGCTTCAGAAGGTTTTTGATTTTTCCATCACCAATTCGATACATAGAAAAAAAAGACTCGGAGATAACTTTGCCTTCTCCATCGATGTGTACACCGTTATGAATGACCATATCCGCACCTGTAGTTTCAAAAGTTTCCACTACTGCGCTGCGCTTATGATCTGCCCAACGGTCGTCTTGATCACAAATGAAAATGTAATCTCCATGACACGCCGAGATTGCATTATTAAAATTGCCGTTAATTCCTGGATTTTGATTTTCCAAAACACGTATCTGAGGATACTCGTTTTTATACTGCTGAAGCAATTCCCAAGTACCATCCTTGGACTTATCGTAGGAAACTACGATCTCATCCTGAGCTTCCAACTGCTTCAGAATTGAATCCAATTGCTCAGATAGATATGCTTCGCCATTATACACGGCCATTGCTACAGAGATACTCGCCATATCAATAACGCTCCCAAAGTTTTGCATCAAAATTATACCGCTTTACGGGTTTGGCAGGAGCTCCCACCGCCACGGTATATGCAGGGATTTCTCCCTTAACAACGGAGTGGGCTCCGATAATACAACCATCACCGATCTTCGATCCGGGAAGGACAGCCACGCCCTCTCCAATCCAAACATTGTTTCCAATGGAAACGGGTGAAGTTGTCAGCGGACGGTCATCCGGCGGAGTCGTGGGATCATCCGAGCCGTCACCGTGATTGGTATCGCTGATAAAAACATGGCTGGCAGACAGAAGATTGTCACCAACAGAAACCTTTTCGGAAGCAGCGATATGGACGTTATCGCCCAATTTGCAATTTTTCCCAAAAGTCAGAAGCATACCGGAACCAAACATTTCAAAGCGACAGCGATATCCGGTTGTAAAGCCCGGACCAAATGTCATTCTCTTCCTGCCGCGGATATAAACAGGCCTGCGAACCAAACGGGCAGAACGAAAAAACAACTTTGTGCAGAACAAACTCCAACAGTTTTTCAGAAATTCAGAGGGACTGTACGATACCTTCATATTTCAGACCTCACATTCCGAAAGGATTTGCCGAATTATGGTTGCATCACCCCATACACCGGGAGAATCGTAGGGACGGTCGGGGAATGCACCGTACTGAAGACGGATCTTCAAACCATGGTTGCTAATAAACCGCTCTGCCATTTCACCGAGGCTTATAGGCTCTCCGGAACAGCAGTTGATGATCCCGGTATAGGAACCCTGCAGAGATGCGGAAACAATCTGCTTAGCAAGGTCTTGCACGGAAATATAGTCATACCGATTTTTGCCGGATGTAAAAGGGAACAATTCTTGCCCTCGGTCTTCTGCTTCCAGAATCTTGCCGAGAACAGAACTGCTTCTCCGATCATCTCCGTAGATATAATATCCACGCAACCAATGATAACTTATATCTTTACCCTTCGCCATCAACTCAACCGCCTGCCGGAGTGCGTTTTTTGCAATACCGTAGAATGACAAGGGGTTTGTCGGCGTATCGGCACAAATGGCACCTTCCCAGTATCCGACCTCGTGCATACTGCCCATAACCGACAGTTTTTTTAGACCGGAATCAATCATCCGACGAAGAAAATCCACATGCAAGGGAAGATCTTCCAGGTGCGTTTCCGCATTGTGCCGAAATCCATTGCGCCAAGCTAGATGAATCAAGCAATCGGGACGTCCTGCAAGGGCAAAAACATCCTCTTCGGAAGAAAAAATATTCGCAGTCAAATGTTCCGCTCCCAGGGGAACATAGTCGAAACAAACATCGCAGGCGACCACTTCATGGCCACGGTACAAAAGCTCCTGAACCACATGTGTGCCGATATATCCGTTGGCACCGGTCACAAGAACACGCTGATTTTCCATAACTTACTCCTTTATATCGAAAACATCTTGGACAAATGAACGCAACGTATAACGTTGCAAAATTTCCGGAGAAACAGGTTCGTATTCAGAACGAAGAAAGGATTCTTCTAAGATCGGATGTTTTTTGTCAATAATACAGATGTTATTAGGATTGTAAAAATCATATTCACAGATCATTTTGTTGGTAGTAACGATTTTTTTCTGCATTCCTACCATTTCAATCGTTCGCATGGTCAAGCCTCTCTGGGCAGAATGCTCTACATCTATGATACATCGACTAACATCGTAAATTTTACGAATCTCTTCGGCACTAATAGGTGTAAAATGAATATCCTCTTTACAAACATTCCGATAATCTGCATTGAGTAATTTGTTGTAATAATAAACCAACGGATGTGGTAGAAAAAGATAGCTGAAGCAAGTTCCGTTTCGAGATTCACACTGCTGAGCGATCTGTTTTACGATGCGTGGACGAATGGAATGAGCCGTCCCGATGAATGCTGCGTCGTATACATATTCTGTATCCGATGAAACCTGCGCCTCGTATTCTTTCTGAAAAAACAAAGGACGATGGATCAATTGATACTTTTTTGCATCCACAGGATCAAAAGTAAGGACACGGTCGTATAGTCCTATTTTTTTCTCTCCGTCAGGCACATTTGCAACCGAATCCCAAAAATACAGGATAAATTCTGCTTCCGGATAGGCTTTGCGCAGCATTTCGATCTCGTTTTTGCCTGCCGCCTCGCTTTTAACTACGAAAACATAGTCATATTTTTCGCCGCGGTTTTCGTCGATGACCTTTTGAATATATTTGCGGACGACCGGTTTGTAAAGCTTGAGATTGAGTCTGAGACTCGTCTTGCAGATAAATCCGTTGTTCGGTCTCTCGTCATAAAGGTCGACCTCATATCCTTCGTCCCGCATTGCGTCGGCAACTCTGTTCTCGTATCCGAAAAATGTCGGGCAGAACATCAATACTCTTTTATTCTTCGTGTTTGTACCGTTGTTGCTCATCGGCTGTATCTCCATTATTTGCTGTGCTCTTTTTTTGCTTTTTCGATAAGCTCTTGTGCCAGCTTTTCGTTTTCGGCAGCTTTGTCAAAGCCCTCGGTGCTGTCCTTGCTGAACATTATTCTGATAGTGGTGAGTATCAGCTTTATATCGAGAAGGATCGAATAGTTTTCTATGTACAGCAGGTCCATACGCAGCTTATCATATGCACCGGTGTTGTATTTTCCGTATATTTGTGCATATCCCGTAAGTCCGCCCTTTACCTTGAGACGGTATTCAAACTCGGGGATCTTGCGTGTGTATTCCTCAACGTGCTCCACTCTTTCGGGGCGAGGACCGACAATGCTCATGTCACCCTTGAGAATGTTTAATATCTGCGGAAGCTCGTCAATACGCATTGCACGGATGACCCTGCCCACCTTGGTGATTCTGGGGTCGTGGCCCGTGGCGGGTATCGAAATGCCTGCCTTTTCAGCATCTACGATCATGCTTCTGAATTTGAGAATGTCAAACGTCTCGCCGTACCGTGTAGCACGCTTTTGCTTGTAAAAAACAGGACCGCGGTCTTCTATCTTTATAGCTATTGCTACAACGAGCATAATGGGAGCAGCGACGATCATTGCGATAAGGCAGAGAACTATATCCATCAGGCGCTTTACCGCTTTTTGAGTGATCGTGAGTCCCGTGCCTTTGACAAGAAAGATAGGCGTGTCAAACAGCGTTACATCCTTTGCGCCGCGCATGATAACGTCGGTGAGCTTGGGAGCAACATAAACTCGGATCTCGTTTTGATAGCAAAACTTCAAAATGTCGTTTCTGATCTGGGCAGGTACGTCATTTAGCATCACTGCGTCAAAATTCACGACTGTGCTGCATATTCTGTCATATCCTTCGTCAATGGATATCATTTCTGTTATTTTGTATTTATCACGTCTTGAGTCTATTTTAACCTTGAGACCGAGAGCCTTGTCCGTGCCGTAGATCATGAGCATTTTACGCGGAGAGTACATTTTTCTGTATATTCCGGCAAAAAGGAATACAAAACCTATCGAGATAAACACATCCGCAACGGTGAGCAGAAGTATCGGCATGGGGCTTACCATATGGTTTGCTATGAGGCACAGCTGGAAGTAGGTAAGAAAATTCGTAATTAAAACCCCTATCCATTGAGCAAGACACAAATCCAGTCTGCGAAGATCTCCGAAACGGAAGCCGTCCGTGCTGTTTGAGAATATATAGACAAGTATGCCGTATATTCCCATCAAAACGAATTTACCCTTTCCGAGATAAAGAGGGAAAATGCCTTCTTCGTAGCAAAAACGCCAGAATAAATAATATACTACCGAAAGAACCGCGACCTCGATAAACGATTCAATTCCTCGTATCAAGCCCCTTGTGCTTTCGTGCTTTGTCTTGTTTATCATTTTTACACTTCCTATGTCTATATTTTTTCAGAAAAAGTTTTTTTGACAAAATTCCTTTCGCATTTTTAGTATCTTTTATATTATAGCACGATGTTGCAAATAAAACAAGACTTTGTCTGCGATTTTTCTTTGCTTTTTTGACATGTTTTGAATGCAAACGCATAGTATGGACGGTTTATACAAAAAGCGAGCCAAAGATATTGCTTGAATATATAAGCTTTGACCCGTTTCGCCGCCGTACGACGGTAATATTCTGTAAAATGTAAGTAAAATTTAATTTTTTGAAATAAATATCCAAAAAATATTCGTATTGCGGAAAATATAATCGTTACATAGTTATTTTTAATGGATAAAACTTGAAAAAAGGCAGGTTTTATGATATCATAGCGTGCGTACTGCTTTTTTGCTTTGAGGTGAAATATGAAACTGCTCAAACGCCCGCTTGCATTGTCTTGCCTTTTCTTTATCGGATGCTCGGTCGCGGGGTATTTTTACGCTGAGCTGACCCCGAACTTTATTGTGGCTTCGGCGCTTGCGTGCTTGGTGCTTCTTGCCTTGTTTCTTATACTGAAAAAGAGGTATGCAAGGGTGCTTTTGACATGCTTGTTCTGCGCTCTTTTTTCTTGTGCGGCGTTTACTGTGTCGCATATGTATTTTGTGAAACATCAGTCAACTGTTGAGTGCTTTTACGGACAGGAGGTAACAGTCAGGGCGAGCGTGAGCAAGGTGTCGCACACGGCTGTATACGGCGGGATATATTCTATCGAAACGGAAAGCATAAACGGCAGAGATATAAAAACAAAGCTGAGACTGCAAACCGACCAAAGCACCCTCACCCTCGGCGAGGTGTTCAGCATGAATGTGATCATCACACCGTTTGAAGATGATATAAACGGTTATGCGGAGCGCATCACGTGTATGTCGCAGGGATATTTGGCAAGCTGTGAGCAGACAAGCGAGAGCTACGTCAGTCTCGGACATGAAAGCGCAAATTTATCCTCGGCTTTTTCACGTGCGAGGGAATGGGTCAGCGGCAGGTTTTTCTCGACCCTCGGCAGCAGAGCCGCCGCTCTTTACAGCGCTGTTTTTGCAGGTGATAATTCGCATATGACCGATTATGATATGATGTCCGTGCGCCGTGCAGGAGTGTCGCATTTGCTGGCGGTGAGCGGTATGCATTTTTCTATCGTAATGGGTGCTTTACTGCTTTTGCTCTCGTCTCTCGGAATACCTATAAAAGCGAGATATCTGCTGCTCGGTGTTTTTGCCTTCATCTATGCGGCGTTTACGGGCTTTTCGGCATCTGTCATGCGAAGTGCGCTTATGCTGGCAATATCGTATATAGGAAGTGTAACGGGGAAAAACAAAGACCCGTTTACCTCGCTGTGCTTTGCAATGACGCTGATATTGTTGTTTTGCCCGTATCTAGTGCTCAGCGCCTCGCTTTGGCTCTCCTGCTCGGCGACTCTCGGAATTATTCTGTTTATCCCTGTGTCAAACGAGCTGTTTGGCTTCAAACATAAAAAAGCGTTGACCGATATATTGCGGGACGAGGAAAAAAGCATGCCCCGACGTGTGATGCTGTTTCTTCGGGAGCTTTTTATCGAATGTATACGTGCGATGCCCGCAGTACTTTTAGGCTCGATCGTAACCGGCATTGCGGCACTTGTGTTTTCTCTGCCGTTTTCTCTCTTGTTTTTCGGGAGTATATCACTCGTCTCCGTACCGTGTACGCTCATGCTTTCCGTCATTGTGACGGCGGTGCTCGTAAGTGCGCCTGCGGTGCTGATATTCGGCGGTCTTTCTCCCGTTTCCTTTGTTTGCACGAAGCTCGGCGAGCTGTTCTTTCTTATAACTCATGCATTTTCGGACATCGACGGTGTGTATATAAATATCGACTATACTGCGGTAAAGGTAACGGCGGTTTTATTCTTTTTGTTTGCGGCACTGACGGTATTGCACTCGAAAAAGCAAAAGCCGCTTCTTGCGGGAGCTTGCTGTTTTCTTGTTGCTGTTTTTGTATGTGTCGGTGTGAGCGAAAGGACGGAATTTTCGGGATTTGATGCGGTATACGGAGCATCGGGCGGGGAGTGCATCACGCTCAGAGCCGAGAGCGGCCTTGTAATTATCGACATGGGAAGCTCGAGCCGGTCTGACATAAATGCGGCAGTCTCAGCATCAACAAGTCTAAAGCAAAACGAGATAAGTGCGTATGTTTTCACCACCGTCAGCACAAAGCATACACGGCTTATTACATATTTGCTCTCAAACAACAGCGTTGATACCGTGTATTTGCCGAAATACGCAAGCAAAAGCAGCGCTTTGCTTGCCGAGGCGGCAGCGGCTGCGGCAAAAAGCTATGGCTGCAAGGTCGGTTATTTCAGCTACGGTAAAGAATTTTCGGTCGACGGCTGTTCTGTTACGGTAGGCGAGCTTGAATATCTCTCGCGCTCAAGCGTGCCGCTTTTGTGCGTGTGCGCACAGCACAAGGGAAGACAGCTTCTGTGGCTGTCCCGTGCGTTTTACGAGGGCGAAAAATACAAGTCCGCCCTCTGCCGTGAATATGATGCGGTGATATTCGGCACGCACGGACCGCTGATAAAGAAAAGCTGTGATATAAGCCTCTCTGGCTTGTCGGCTGAAATGTTTGCGGTAGGGGATGCCGAGGTCATGGACAGCTTTTCAGAACGAGTGCTCGGATATATAAAAGCCGCAGGGCTCGCAGAGCTAGACGGCGGTGTGTACCGTTTTTCTCTTGAAAGTCAATAAAAACAGATATTCTGCGTCTGAATACATAAAAAAATTTCCATTTTGGTATTTAATTTTCATCTTGACTGTGTTATAATAACTTAATATAAGAAAATGCCGTACAAGTCGGTAACATACGGAGCAAAGTCTCCGATAAACCTCGGGAAAGTACAAAATATGAAAAACATCACTTGCTGTTTTACCGGGCACAGAAAGCTGCCGCCCGATAAATATAATGACATATTGCAAAAGACCCGAAAACAAATAGAGATAGCATACAGAGACGGCTACAGACGTTTTTTGTGCGGAGGAGCACTCGGCTACGATACAATGTGCGCACAGGAGATAATCCGCATGAAAAAGACACATCCGGATATAAAGCTGATCTTGGTCTATCCGTGCCTTGGACAGGATGCAAAATGGCAGGAAAAGGACCGTGAGACATACCGTGCTGTGTTTGAGGAGTGTGACGAGTGCTACTGCATGAGCAAGAGCTATACACCATACTGTATGCATCTTCGCAACAGAGCAATGATAAATGACAGCAGTTTGTGCATCGCTTATCTTGAAAGCGACAAGGGCGGAACTGCATATACATACAGCTATGCGGCAAAACACGGTGTAAGAACGGTAAATGTCGCACAGATAAACGGAGGAGAACATGAATAAGATAAAAAATGCACCGTACAGGATAAAGACGGCGGTGCTTTGCGTTGCGGCGGTTGTATTCGGTGCTGTGACGGCGGCGGTGAGAACACTCATACTTTTCGGAGGAGAGGGAACGCCCGTTTCACTTTACCCAAATGGGGGCTTGACAGATGTTTTTGCTGTGCTTCTTTTGCTTTTTTCGGTCATGCTGTGCTTAGGGGTATGTATCTTTAACGGAGAAAGTAAAAGGCTCACGCCGAACAAGGGAAACGGCGCCATGGTGTTTTCGGGAACGCTTCTCGGCTTTTGCTTTTTGGCACTTGCTTTGTCGGTCTTCTTTTCCGCAAAGCTGAACGAAACGCCGCTGACCATGCTCGATGCGGTGCTGACCGTTCTTTCACTTATAAGCTCGGTGTCGTTTTTTTCTGACGCATTTGCAAAAGAACAACTGAGCGAGGAGGCAAGCATCGTGATGATGCTGTCACGTCCGATATGCTGTCTTTTTATCACTTTTTATTTCTACTTTAATTCTTCGACGGTCATTCATGACTCAAACAAAAAAACAGCAACACTTGCCTTTGTGTTTATGTTGCTTTCTTTCATGTACGGTATCAAGTATCATACGGGAAAGCCTAAAACAAAATCGTACATTTCTTTCACACTTCTTGCTGTATTTTATACCATAGTTTATTCCTTGCCAAACCTCGTGTGGTTTTTTGCCGCCGGCGATTCGTTGCTTCGCAGTGTATTCTTTGATCTGCTCCCCCTTGCCTTTTGTGTTTATTCGGCCGCATCTCTCCTTTCGCTCAGAGCGGACCGTCACAGCGGCAAGCACGCCGTCAGACGGGTAGAGGAGCTGTCGCATTTTGAGCAAAGTGAGATACTCATCTCCGACACGGAGCCGGCGAAAGCGTCGGATACACAGCATATGTCGGATGATACGGATGGCACACAGACAGCTGATACGGCAGAGCCGGATGCGGTCAATGCTGCAGAGCCCGATGAGAAGTAAAACAGATCCGTTTGGAGAATAAAATGAAAAAATTGCTTGTTATAGACGCAAACAGCATATTAAACCGCTGTTTCTACGGTGTGGCACCGCTGAGTGCACCCGACGGGCTTCCCACGAATGCGATATACGGAATGATGAACGTTCTGCTCTCGCACATAGAAGCGTTAAAGCCGGACTATGCGGCGGCGGCATATGATGTTCACCATCCTACCTTCCGCCATGAAATGTACACCGAGTATAAGGCGGGCAGACACGAGACTCCGCCCGAGCTGCTCGCACAGTTCCCGTATTCAAAAGAGGTCTTTGAGGCTATGGGAGTACACGTGGTGGAAAAGGCGGGCTATGAGGCGGATGATATTCTCGGTACTCTTTCAAAGGAGGCGGAGGATGATGGCGGTATAGAGTCCTATATTCTCACAGGAGACAAGGACAGCCTGCAGCTTATCGGAGATAATACATTCGTCCTGCTTGCCACAAACAGGGAAACGGTAAAATACGACCGTGCGGCTTTTGTTGAAAAGTATGGAGTCGACCCGTCACGCTTTGTTGATGTAAAGGCGCTTATGGGAGACTCGTCCGACAACATTCCGGGAGTTGCGGGCATCGGAGAGAAAACAGCGCTCAAGCTCATATCCGAGTACGGCGATATCGACAGCATTTACAGCAGACTTTCAACAGACAAGCACACACCGTCTCTCAAGGCAAAGCTGGAGGCGGGTGAGCAGAGTGCGTATCTTTCAAGAACGCTTGCGAGAATAAAAAGAGATGCACCCATAGATACACCGCTATCGCAGATCGAATATAAGGGAAGGGACGAGGCACAGCTGTATTCTCTTTTCAGCCGCTTCGGTTTTTCAAAGCTGATCGCAAAAATGGGACTTCGTGAGGCTGCCGCAGCAAAGGCGGTAACAGAGAAGAGAGAGCTTGAGGACAGCAGCGTTGATGCGCTGATATCCCTTGCCAAAGAAAAGCCTCTTGCGGTTTGCGAGTGCGACGGGGCGTTGCTGTGCGCAGACTCCGAGCATACCTATATCTCAAGCGAAGACGGGGCGGCGGCGAGATTTTTGTCGGCTGAGGGCGTTCGGATAATTTGCCATGATATAAAAGCATTGAAGAAGAAGTATACCGATATAGATTTTCATGGCGGTAAATGCTTTTTTGACGTTATGCTTGCCGCTTATATAGAAAAGCCGCAGGCAAGCACATATACATTAGAGGATCTTGCAGCCGAGTATCTTGCGGGCGCATCCGACAATGCGCATTTGATATATCGGCTCTATGAGATACTTGACAAAATGCTCACAGAAAAGGGAGAGCTGTCACTTTTGCATGACATAGAGATACCGACAGCGCTTGTTCTGGCGGACATGGAGCTGTTCGGGTTTAAAGTGGATACAAACGGACTTGAGAGCTTTCGCATCATGCTTGAAGAGTTTGAGGCGGAGCTTAGCGAGCAGATATATTTTCATGCTCAGACCGAGTTTAATATAAATTCACCCAAACAGCTCGGAGAGGTGCTCTTTGAAAAATTAAAGCTACCTTGCCCCAAAAAGACAAAAAGCGGGTATTCCACCGCCTCCGATGTGCTCGAAAAGCTAAAGCACAGCTATCCCATAGTAGAGCTTGTGCTCGAATACAGACACGTTAGCAAGCTCAGAGGCACGTATGCTGTCGGGCTTTTGTCGGCGGCGGATGAAAGGCACAGAGTCCACACGACATTTCAGCAATGCGTTACGGCGACGGGCAGACTTTCCTCTACAGATCCGAATCTGCAGAACATCCCGATAAGAACGAAGCTCGGCAGAGAAATGCGCAAGTATTTTATACCCGAGGACGATAACTATGTTCTCATTGATGCCGACTATTCTCAGATAGAGCTGAGAATTCTTGCGCATATGTCTTCAGACGAGCAAATGTGCCGTGCGTTTTGCGAAGGAGAGGACATTCATACCTCTACAGCATCTGCCGTTTTCGGAGTGCCTGTCGAGATGGTGAGCGAGGAGCTGCGAAAACGTGCAAAGGCGGTCAACTTCGGTATTGTTTACGGTATAGGAGCGTTTTCGCTTGCGCAGGATCTAGGCATATCAAACGCCGAGGCAAAAAAATATATCGAGGCGTATCTTGAGCGCTTTAGCGGTGTTGACGGCTATCTGAGAGATACGGTAGCTCTTGCGTACAAGCAAGGATATGTCAGCACTATATCTGGCAGACGCAGAGAAATTCCCGAGCTTTCGTCTCAAAACAAAAATTTGCGTAATTTCGGTGAGCGTGTTGCGATGAACAGCCCCATACAGGGAAGTGCCGCCGACATAATCAAAATAGCCATGGTCAATGTTGACAGAGCACTCAGAGAGCAAGGACTCGATGCAAGAATAATATTGCAGGTGCATGACGAGCTTGTTCTTGAGTCTCATACAAGCTGTGCAGACCGTGCACGGGATATACTTGTGCATGAAATGGAAAATGCGGTTTCTCTCACGGTGCCTTTGCCCGTTGACGTTACCGTAGGCAAAAACTGGTTTGAAAACTAAAGGCATTCGGGCAAAAGCTGCTTAATGCTGTTATAATTTTTATACTGCAGCCAACGGTGTGCGGACATAGGCGGCAGATGTAGCGGGAGGTCGTAGTGAAAAAGGTATTAAAAATATTTGCGGTATGCTTTCTTGCGGGGGTGTTTATTGCGGTCATGTTTGCGATATTTCGTCAGGAAACATATCCGTCAGAAATGAAAAAAACAGTCCCGAACGAGGTGCTCTGTACCTATTATGAGCAAAACTCAAAGGTACCCGAGGCATACACCCACGAGCCTATTGATCTCTTTGATTATGAAGGAAACATTCAGGCAAAGCACCTGACATATATCCCCGAGATAGGGCAGGTGCAGATAAGTGTCAGATACGGCAAGGTCGCACTTGAAAATATCGCAGAGGAGTATGAGCTTGAGAGTGTGCCCATTGTGGGAGAGGCGGATGTGCATTTCGCCATGAGAGCGTTAAAGCTGACCGACGGGGCATTTTCAAACGATGACAAAAATATAACCGAGGATGAGATAATCGAGGTCGTTACGATAGAAAAAAGCGTCTCATCAGATATAATATCGGGCAGACATCAGTATCACAGATTTGTTTTTGACGGTGTGGATTTTGAAAGGTATAACTGCCTGTACCTTGATATGTATTACGGAGACGAGACCGAGCCTTATACAAGTATAATAATTTATCACAGCGATGCGGCAAAATATTCGGAGAGCGTCAAGCTCACCGCAAAAGATTGTGAAATAAAATAGAGGAGAGAAAACAGATATGGAATATAATTTTTCTGACAAAATAAGAGAACTCAAGCCCTCGGCAATAAGAGAGATATTCAAGTCGTTGTCCGACCCTACCATTATCAGCTTTGCGGCGGGCAATCCTTCTCCCGAATCTTTTCCGGTAGAGGCTCTTGCGAAGCTTAGTGCGGATGTTTTTGAAAACGACTCTACAACGGCGCTTCAGTACAGCATCACCGAGGGGTATCCTCCATTCCGCGAGGCTGTGGCAAAACGCCAGAGAGAAAAGTTTTCTATCGGTACTGACAGCGACAGCGTGATGATAGTCAGCGGCGGTCAACAGGGAATGGAGCTTGCGTGTAAGGTATTTTGTAACGAGGGAGATACAGTAATATGCGAAAACCCGAGCTTTATCGGCTCTCTCAACTCCTTCCGCTCACTAGGTGCCACTCCCATAGGCGTTGAGCTTGAGGAAGACGGGATGGATCTGACGGCACTCGAAAACACCTTCCGCTGCCATCCTAAGGCAAGACTTTTGTATGTTATTCCTACTTTCCAAAATCCGAGCGGAAGAACGACCTCGTATGAAAAGAGAGTAAAGATATACGAGCTTGCAAGAAAGTATAACAAAATAATCATAGAGGATAACCCCTACGGCGAGCTTCGCTTCTCGGGAGAGGATATACCTACGCTCAAGAGTATGGATGTTGACGGCAGAGTCATATACTGTTCGTCATTTTCAAAGATACTCTCTGCAGGTATGCGTGTCGGATTTGTCATAGCGAACAACGAGATAATACAGAAGATGGCAGTCGCAAAGCAGGGAGAGGATGTACATACAAATATATTCTTCCAGATGCTTGCATACAGATATATGACCGAGTATGACCTTGATGCCCATATAGCCAACATAAACAGCATATACAGACGCAAGTGCGCTCTTATGGTGGAGGCGCTCCGAAAGTATATGCCCGCCGAGGTAAAGTATACAAAGCCCGAGGGCGGACTGTTTATATGGTGCACCTTGCCTGCCAAGGTAGATGCAGGCAAATTTATAAAGACAGCGATAGAGCGCAAGGTTGCGGTAGTACCGGGCACGGCATTTAACTGCGATACAAATGCCCCCTCGCAGTCGTTCAGACTCAACTACTCGATGCCGACCGACGAGCAAATAGACGAGGGTGTGCGCATACTCGGAGAGCTTGCAAAAGAGATGCTTTTATAATTTTACAAAATTTCATTTACGGAGACAGATATGTTACAGGATAAAAAAGTTGTATTCTCGGGTGTTCAGCCCTCGGGAAATCTTACGATAGGAAACTACCTCGGAGCAATAAAAAATTTCGGAGCCTTCAGCGATGAATACAAATGCTTTTACTGCGTGGTCGACGAGCACGCAATAACGGTTAGACAGGTGCCGGCGGAGCTGAGACGCAGGACTTATGAGACACTTGCTCTTTACATTGCGTGCGGACTTGACCCCGAAAAAAACACTCTTTATGTTCAGTCTCATGTGCATGAGCACGCAGAGCTGTCATGGATCCTCAACTGCTTTACAATGCACGGAGAGCTTTCGAGAATGACACAGTTCAAGGACAAAAGTGCCAAGCACGCCGACAACATAAACGCAGGACTCTTTACCTATCCCGTGCTGATGGTAGCGGACATACTTCTCTATATGACGGATATCGTTCCCGTGGGAGTAGATCAAAAGCAGCACCTCGAGCTTGCCCGTGACGTTGCGCAGCGTTTCAATTCTCTTTACAGCGATACGTTTGTCGTCCCCGAGCCTTATATCGCAAAGTCGGGAATGAAGATAATGTCACTTGCAGAACCCACTCAAAAAATGTCAAAATCGGACGAAAACCCGAATGCTACCGTGCGTATACTTGATACCAAGGACGAAATAATGAGAAAGTTCAAGCGTGCGGTAACGGACTCCGATACATCATCGAGATGTGTCAGATTTGAGGAGGGCAAGGACGGCGTTAACAACCTTATGACGATATACTCTTGCTTTACCGGCAAGAGCTTTGACGAGATAGAGCGTGAGTTTGAGGGGCTCGGATACGGGGCGTTTAAGAGCGCTGTCGGCGAGGCTTGTGCCGATGCACTCGCACCTGTCAGAGAAGAGTTTGACAGGCTTATGAAGGATAAGGCGTACCTTGAGACTGTAATGAAAAACGGTGCGATGGATGCATCGAGCGTTGCCCGCAGAACACTCTCTAAGGTAAAGCGCAAGGTCGGCTTTATCGACATAAGATAAGCTTATGTAAATAACACTTCTATCCGTGCGTATTTGTGCGGGATGGATATACAACAAAACGCACCTTTGTCTGCTGGCAAAGGTGCGTTTTGTTGTGAGAATGGGCGATAAAAATAAATTTGTCTATTGCAGTCTGTATTTAAACTCTCTCGAAGCTTTGGCGAAATGTTCGCATTGCTCACGGTGAGAAGATCAAAGGCTTACGTCTTTGATGAGATATTTGCGTCGGTGCAAGAAGATAATATTAGATCCACCCACACGCCGTAGAGTCGGATCTCACCGCCGAAGGAGATCTCACCCGCTTGACAGGGCAGAATTAAAATAAAAAACCGACAAGCCAAAACTTGTCGGTTTTTTTGGCGCGCCACGCAGGATTCGAACCTGCGACCTACCGGTTCGTAGCCGGGCACTCTATCCACTGAGCTAGTGGCGCAATGTCGTATTATCACGACTTGTATATATTACCACAGATTATCGGAATTGTCAAGAGTTATTGAAAAGTTTTTTCTTGCCAAACCAAAAAAAGATTTGCAAAAGACCGCAAAGAGAGAAAAAATTAAAATTATCATCATAAGTTGCGGACAATCTCAAAAATAAAGTTGAAAAGATTGCTGTTATGTGTTATAATAACTCGGTATAGTATTATTGGATGCCGCTTTTTGCGGACCGCATTGATGCGGTACAAAAACATAGATACGTCTGTCAGATGAGGATGCTTTTAGATGAGAAGAAACGAAATACTTGAGTATACAAGAAATTGCAGAGCTGAGGGCGCTTTGCTCGCACGAATAGTTTTCTTGTGTGTGATATATGTTTTTTTGGGCTTCGTTACCTTATATATGACTCTGCTTGTCGGAAATTTCAGCGCATTTATCGTATGTGCCGTGCTTTCCGTGTCTGTTATTTTTATAACAAAGCCGTTTTTCTCCGAAAAAAGAGACTATGAGATCGTTGACGGGAGCTTTCGCATATATAAGGTGTATGGAAATGCAGTATCAAAAAAGGTCTTTGAGTGCGAGCTTCGATCCATGCAAAAAATCGCACCTTACAGGGAAAACACGGATATCAGCGGCGTTGTCAAAACAAATGATTATCTTTCCGATGGCAGATCAAAGGATGCCTATTATGCGATATATACACAAAACGGAGAAAAATGTGCCGTTATCTTTGACGCTGACCAAAAGTTCTATGATGCTGCGGCGTTTTACAATCCCCGTGCTTTTGAAAGATAAGGGGCGGAAATGACTGTAGCTTTGGTGAATTCATAATACAAGTTGTCGCATGAATATGATATAGCAGATCTATTTTTTCGGAGGATTTGTTATGTCTGTAAAAATATCTGTTGTATCTATTTCGCTTGCGCTTGTTACATTGCTTTTTACCTCGTGCTCGCAAAAGACCGATCGTACGGTATGCCGTGTGTTTGAAAAGCCTTTTTGCGCTGAGCTCACGGTAAAAAACGCAGAGGGAGAGTACTGTGCCTCGGTGACTCTCGGCGCCGTCCCCGACGAAGCTGCCGAAACAAACGAAGCGGACGGGCAGGACAGCGGGCAGAACACGACAGCACCGCGCGACGGAAATGTTGTGTATACGTCTCCCGATAATATAACAGGGATTTCCGCAGTTCGCACATCAGGCTCTGTCAGCGTGAATGTGTGCGGTATCGAGGTGGTACCGTCGGAGAACATTGCGCAAAGGTACACATACCTGCTTGACCTGTTGGACATGAGAGCAGATGAAGTGACCGAGATGCATGATGATGAGTACAGCGGGCGGGGAGTCACTGTTTTGAAATTTATCCATGGCGGTGAAGAGGTAAGTGTGTGCATAGACAAGGAGAGCGGAGCGCCGATATACCTCGACGGAAATGATATTGCTCTTACGTTTGATAAATTTATATATACATAAGCGTTAAAATAGTTAAGATAGGACGATGATTTAACTTGTTAAAACATAAAATATGGGCGGAGATAGACACCTCTGCGCTCGAACACAACTATAAAAGAGTAAAAGAAACGGTAGAAAAAAACAGCCCGAATTGCCGTGTTATGTGTATAGTCAAGGCTGACTGCTACGGTCACGGTACGGAGCTGTGCATACCTAAGCTTGCG
The DNA here is from genome assembly GCA_045120955.1 of Eubacteriales bacterium. GTDB lineage: Bacteria > Bacillota > Clostridia > Oscillospirales > CAG-272 > JAZMZS01. The sequence goes on from JBGVFH010000071.1 coordinate 21,369, forward strand.
GAAATGGGTGTGCGTGACTACGGTGTTTCGTGTATTGAGGAAGCTGTTGCGGTGCGAAAGTATGCACCGAATGCAAGAATTCTCATTCTCGGCTACACTCCGACAGAGAATATTGTATCACTGATAGAGGAAAACATCACGCAGGCGGTATATTCCTACAGCTATGCAAAGGAGCTTTCCGACGCAGCTGAGGCGGCGGCAGAGGAGGGGCGCATAAAAAAGGACAGCAAGCTGTTATGCCACGTCAAGGTCGATACGGGCATGAACCGCATCGGTTTTTGTGCGGATGACGGTGAGTGCGTACAGCAGATATGCGATGCGGCAAGGCTGCCTTACCTGTGCTTTGTCGGTGCGTTTACTCATTTTGCCTGTGCGGATGAGACCGAGGGCGAGAAGCGTGATATGAGCATAGCACAATACAACAGTTTTACCCGAATCGTCAAGGAGCTGTCGGACAGAGGTATCAGCTTCGAAACTGTACATTGCTGCAACAGCGCCGCCGCAATAAGATATCCCGAATATAATATGGATATGATAAGACTGGGCATCATGCTTTACGGTCACTCTCCGTTTCGATCTGAGTACGATATCGGGCTTGTGCCGGTGATGCGCTTTGTCAGCACCGTGACACATATACATAAGCTCAAAGCGGGCGATTGTGTCAGCTACGGAGCAACTTTCCGAGCAGAGCGGGACATGACGCTTGCCACGGTAGCCGCAGGGTATGCAGACGGTTTTTTGCGTGTTCTCGGCAAGGGCGGGATGTACATACACGGAAAGTACGCACCTGTCGTCGGCAGGGTCTGCATGGACCAATGTATGCTTGATATCAGTGATATTGAAGACGTACGTATCGGCGATGAGGCTGAGATATTTGACTCTGAGGGCAAAAATATAAGGCAGTTGTCCGAGCTTGCCGAAACGATAAACTATGAGCTTTTGTGTTCTGTTTCAAAAAGAGTGAACAGAATTGCCGTAAGCGGCAAAAACAGCTGATAAAGAAAGTGAAAAAGCACAGGAGGTGAAAATAAATATGACGCTTATGCAGAGAAAAAAGCATAAAATGCCATGCTTGTTTTGCGCTGTGCTCATTGCTGCGGTGCTCGCTTGCTCTTTGACAGGCTGTGCAACAACTTCGGATACGGGAACGGAAAGCACTTCGGAAAATTCTGCAGGTGCTCAGACTGCGGAAAACGGTGCGCAGAACACACAATCTGCCGATACCGACAATATATACGATACTCCAAATGATGAGCATCACCACTACAACGGAACGAGCTTTACCGTTCTTACTTCGAGCTCGGATGCGTCAAACGATATATTTTTCTCGGAGCAGGAAGCCTCTGATGTGTACTGTATTCAGAGCGCAAAGAGAAACGAGGCTGTAGAGCAGAAGCTCGGCATAATTATACAGCAGAAGACAGCGTCTGATGTGACCGAATATATAAAGGAAACAAATGCATCGGGCAATGCTCCCGACCTTGTGTATTCAAGCGGCAAAAACGGTATCTCCGAGATGATGCTCTACGGGTGCCTTGAGGACTTGTATGAATATAAAGACGACACCCTGACCTCGGTTGGCGTATCTGTCAGCGTTGTCAGACAGCTCAGCGTATACGGAAAGCTGTATATGCTAACGGGAGCACCTATTCGTTCCTCTGTCGAGAATACAGCCGCTGTTGCGTATAATGCCGAGCTTATGAAAAGCATGGGATATGAGGCAGGGTATCTTGAGGAGCTTGTCCTCGGCGGAGAGTGGACGCTTGATACCATGAGCACCCTTGCAAAAAAGGCTCAGAGCCAAAGCGGCTCGGACACGTTTTGCTCAGTCGGCGGCGGCGCAGAGTCTCTTTACTGTATGTGGAAGGGAATGGGGGCGCTCACTGTAGAAAAGCTCAACGGCGATGTGCCGTCGGTGTCTGTCTACAGCCCGAAAAACATATACTATTTTGAGCGTGTAAATGATTTTGCAAACGATGTTGGAGAGATATCGGAAAATGCGCAAGACTCGCTGTTTTATATAGAGACGATAGGTCAGATAAAGGAAAAAGTCAAGCATAGCTACGGAATATTACCGATGCCGTCCTACCATGAGGGCGGCGAGTACACCTGCGTCCTTGATTTTGACGATACATTCTTTACGGCTGTGCCTGCAGGTGCCGCAAGAAAACAGATGTCACTTGATTATCTGCACGGCTTTTACGATCTGTCGGTGGATACGGTGTACTCTGTTACGGTAGCTGAGAATACATTTGGCAGCGGCGAGGTGCTTGATGTTATACTCAAGAGCAGATACTTTGATTTTCTTGATATGTACGGCATAGGACATATAGTGAGCACGGCGTTTTATTCGCAGACGGATACGGATGACTTTGACGATCTTCTCAGCGCCCGTGCGAAGTTTGCGGCAGAAGCGCTTGATATTGCGCTGAGACAGACAGTAGGCACTAATACAAACTCAAATTCCAATACATCAGAATAAAAATGAAATTCCAAAGAAAAGGATAAGGATAAAGATATGGCAGAACTTTTTTGTGAAAATGACAGAAGAACAAACTACTGCGGCGAGCTCGATGAGGGCAACATCGGTCAGCACGTAACGGTGCTCGGATGGGTGCAGAGACAGCGTGACCTCGGAGCGCTGATATTTATCGATCTGCGTGACCGCACGGGAATAGTACAGCTTGCCTTTGACGATACCACCGACAGAGACATATTCCAAAAGGCGTTTACGACGAGAAGTGAGTTTGTCGTATGCGCAAAGGGTACGGTCCGTCCCAGAGGGGAGGGTGCCGTCAACCGCACACTTAAAAGCGGCGGCATTGAGATAGCGGTCGATGAGTACAAGGTGCTCAGTGCGGCTCACACAACACCCTTCGAGGTAAATGACGATAACAACGTAAGAGACGAGATATCGCTCAAATACAGATATATCGACCTGCGCCGCCCGAAGCTGCAAAAGAACATCAAGATGCGCCATGATATCGCAAGAATTGCCCGTGAGTATTTTTATGACAACGGCTTTTATGAGATAGAAACTCCCATGATGATAAAGCCTACCCCCGAGGGTGCAAGAGACTATCTCGTTCCGTCGAGAATACACAACGGTAAATTTTATGCACTTCCTCAGTCGCCTCAGATATACAAACAGCTGCTCATGCTTTCGGGCTTTGACAGATATATTCAGATAGCAAGGTGCTTCAGAGATGAGGACCTGCGTGCGGACAGACAGCCTGAGTTTACCCAGATAGACCTTGAGATGTCATTTGTCACACAGGAAGATATCATGCAGATGATAGAGGGATTTATGCGCCGTGTGTTCAAGGAAACGGTAAACTATGAAGTCCCCGCAAACGTAAAGCGTCTGACATACGCAGATGCAATGAACAAGTACGGCTCGGATAAGCCGGATACACGCTTCGGTATGGAGATATGCGATATATCCGACATAGTTGCAAACAGCGGCTTTTCCGTATTTTCGTCGGCTGTGGCTGACGGCGGCTCGGTGCGAGGTATCGTAGCAAAGGGCGGTGCGGCTAAGCTCACGAGAAAAGAGATCGACAAGCTCATTGAAAAGGCAAAGGGAATAGGAGCAAAGGGTGTTGCCTACATCCGCTTTACCGAAGAGACACCCACCTGCTCGTTTGGCAAGTATATGGCAGAGGGCGAGCTTGAGACTATAATGGAGCGTCTCGGCTGTGAGCGTGGAGATGCGGCGTTTATCGTAGCGGATAAAAACCGTGTTACATTGCCTGTTCTCGGTATGCTCAGACTAACTATAGCAAAGCAGCTTGATATGATACCCGATACATGGGATCTTCTTTGGATAACCGAGTTTCCGTTCTTTGAGTGGAATGAAGAAACACAGAATTGGGATGCGATGCACCACCCCTTTACAATGCCGCTTGACGAGTGCCTTGAATATCTCGACACGGACCCCGGAAAGGTGCGTGCAAAGGCTTACGACTTGGTGCTTAACGGCGTTGAGCTACTCTCGGGCTCTATCCGCATTACGGACTATGAGCTTCAGGAAAAAATGTTTGACTGCTTAGGTCTGACAAAAGAGGAGATCGACTCTAAGTTCGGCTTCCTTGTTGATGCATATAAATTCGGTGCACCTCCTCACGGCGGCGCAGGTATAGGACTTGACAGACTTGCAATGCTGCTGTGCGGTGCAGAGTCTCTGCGTGATGTCATAGCTTTCCCGAAGGTGCAGAACGCAAGCGAGCTTATGTCGGGATGCCCTGCTCCTCAGGAACAGAAGGCTCTTGATGAACTCGGTATCGCTGTTGTAGCAAGCGAGGAGTAAAGAATAATTCACATATAGCCGCACACCCGTGCGGCTATATATTTAAGAGACGGTCAAAATGAAAAACACAACTACACTTGAGCCCTCAGGTGTGCTTGTAGTAAACAAGCACGCAGGGGTAACGAGCCACGATATAGTAAACAAGGTACGACGCCTTTATAAGACGAAAAGAGTAGGGCACGCAGGAACGCTCGACCCCATGGCGACCGGAGTGTTGGTCGTCCTTGTCGGCAGAGCGGCAAAAGCGAGTGAGTATGCGCATACATCCGACAAAAGCTACCGTGCTACTCTCAAGCTTGGTCTTGTCAGTGACACAGAGGATATAACAGGGAACTGTGCGCCGACTCATGCTCCCGTCCCGGATGAGCAGACGGTAATTGATGCCTGTCGCTCCATGCTCGGTAAAAGTATGCAGACCCCTCCCATGTACTCAGCTATAAAACATGGCGGAAAAAAGCTCTACGAGCTTGCACGTGAGGGTAAGACAGTAGAGCGTGAGGCGAGAGAGATCGAGGTTTATTCTATTGATGCACAGAAAATAACTGATGACGAGTATGTTATAGATACAAAAGTCTCAAAGGGCACCTATATACGCACACTTTGCACGAATATAGGGGAGAAGTGCGGCTGCGGTGCCGTTATGGCGAGCCTTGAGAGAACGAACGCAGGCGGCTTTGACATTTCTGAGTCTCACACGCTCGAGGAGCTGGAGACGCTCGAGCTTGATGCGCTGACAGCTCTGCTTTATCCGACGGAGAGGCTGTTTTCTCACTATCCGATAGTAACGCTCGGAGATTTTTTCTACAAGCTGTGCTACTCGGGCTGTGAGATATATCAAAAAAAGATAGGCACACATTATGATGTCGGTCAGTATGTGCGCCTGTATTCAAAGGACGGTTTTTTTGCCCTTGGTATAGTCAAAGAATACGAAGAGGGAAGTGCCGTCAAGTGCGATAAGATATTTGTGCTTTGAGCGCTGCGGCAGACCCAACAGCGGTGTTGCTCGTGGGTGCCATGGCGGGACCATGGTGCTACTCGGGCGAGCACACAATAAGGAAACAAGCTAATGCAAATAAAACATGAAAACGGTGTGGTCTACTACACAAGCGATAAAATAAAAGTTCCCCATGCTTTTGCAACAAGACTCGGCGGCGTAAGCAAAGCACCGCATACCTCCACACTTAACCTCGCCTACGGCAGAGGGGACGATGAGGAAACTATAAAGGCGAATTTGCGCCGTTTTGCCGAGGCTGTCGGCTTTGCTCCCGAGAGCGTTTGCTCTCTGCCGCAGATACATTCAAGCAAGGTAATATATGTGAGCCGTGATATGTGCGGACAAGGATATTTTACTCCGCCGAGCACCCAATGCGACGGCTACGTTACGCACGAGCGTGGTGTTACTTTGGGAGTAAAGACAGCCGACTGCGTGCCGATACTGCTCGCAGATGAAAAGAACGGAGTGATAGCCGCACTTCATGCCGGTTGGCGCGGAACTTTTTCTGATATATGTGGGGAAGGCGTACGGCAAATGTGCGTGCATGGAGCGAAAAAAGAGAGTATCGTGGCGGTGATAGGTCCGTCAATATGCAAAAAATGTTATGAAGTGGGGCGAGATGTCTACGATGCCGCAATATCATGCATAGGCGAGGATGCGCTGCGCTTTTTTGAAGAAAAGAGCGAGTCGGGCAAGTATCTCGTCGATATAAAAGGAGCTAACCGATACCTTCTCGAGCGTGCGGGCGTGAATTGCCGGAACATAGAAATACTCCCTTTATGCACATATGAGCATCCGGAGCTTTTCTGGTCTCACAGATATACAAAAGGAGAGCGAGGCACGATGATGAGTGTGATAACGCTGTAAAGGAGTAACAAAATGGACATTCACGAAAAAATGCACAACGGTATGCTTTATAATGACCAAGGAGACCCCGATCTGCTTGCTGAGCAGAGAGCCTGCCTTGAAAAGCTATACGATTTTAACGCAACTCGCCCCTCCGAGCAGGAAAAACGCAGACAACTGCTCTGTGAAATGTTTGCCGAGCTAGGCGAGGGATGCTATATAGAGCCTCCGCTTCACGCAAATTGGGGCGGAAGACACGTACATTTCGGAAGAAATGTGTATGCAAATTTCAGCCTTACCTTAGTGGATGATACGCATATATATGTAGGGGACAATACACTCATAGGACCGAACGTCACCATAGCCACCGCAGGTCACCCCGTAGACCCTGAATTACGTGCTATACCCACACAGTTTAATATGCCCGTACATATAGGCAAAAACTGTTGGATCGGTGCAGGAGCTGTAATTTTACCCGGTGTCAGTATCGGAGATAATACCGTCATAGGTGCGGGCAGTATCGTCACAAAGGACATCCCCTCAAATGTTGTAGCTGTAGGCAATCCTTGCCGTGTCCTTCGTGAGATCGGCGAGCACGACAAAAAATACTATTACCGCAACCGTTCGGTAGAGGGGAATATATGATGGGAATGTCGGCAAGTCACTATGTTTTGCTCTTAATACATTGCAGTGTTTGCACGTATGTGCGCCGTCCTTTGTAATGGATGCCGCAGGCGAATTTTGCAACGCTTTTAAAACTATAAAACGAAATATGCCGTGCTCCTTTTTTGGGAGCACGGCATATTTTAATAAAACTTATTTAGAAAGTCTTGCTTCAAGTGCGGAGAGCTCTTCGTAAAGCTCAGCGGGAACTCTGTCACCTACGAGTGAGTAGAATTCCTTGATATTTGCAATATCCTCGAGCCATGACTTGTTGTCTACTGTGAGAAGCTCACGGATAGTGTCAACCGTGATACCGTCAAGACCGTCGATGTCAATGTCCTCAGCCTTCGGAACAAAGCCGATAGGAGTCTCAACTGCGTCAACCTTGCCTTCGCATCTGTCAAGGATCCAGAGAAGAACACGCATATTGTCACCGAATCCGGGCCAGATGAAGTTGCCTTCATCGTCGGTACGGAACCAGTTAACGTGGAAGATCTTGGGAGCGTTCGGGATAGAAGCCTCCATGTTGAGCCAATGCTTCCAATAGTCACCCATGTTGTAACCTACGAACGGACGCATTGCCATCGGGTCACGGCGAACAACACCTACTGCGCCTGTAGCTGCAGCTGTTGTCTCAGAAGCCATGATAGAGCCGACAAACGTACCGTTTCTCCAGCTTGTTGACTGGTAAACAAGGGGAGCGGTCTTAGCACGGCGTCCGCCGAAGATGATAGCTGATACGGGAACACCTGTGAGTGAGTTGAATTCGGAAGAGATGCAGGGGCAGTTGATAGCCTTAGCTGTGAAACGAGAGTTGGGATGAGCGCCGCAAGTGCTCTTGTCAGCCTTGTTGTACTTAGTGTAATCCCAAGGATTGCCCTTCCAGTCGATAGCGTTTGCGGGAGGATTCTTGTCAAGACCTTCCCACCAAACTGTGTTGTTCTCTGTGTTATGAACAACGTTTGTAAAGATAGTGTCCTTCTGGCAGGTGTGAAGTGCGTTGGGGTTTGACTTTTCGTTTGTACCGGGAGCAACACCGAAGAAACCGTTTTCGGGGTTTACAGCCCACAGTCTGCCGTCCTTGCCGACACGAAGCCATGCGATGTCGTCACCTACGCACCATACCTTGTATCCGAGGTCTCTGTACTTTTTCGGAGGAATGAGCATTGCGAGGTTTGTCTTTCCGCAAGCAGAGGGGAAAGCAGCCGTAACATACTTGATATCGCCGTTAGGATATTCAACGCCGAGGATGAGCATATGCTCAGCCATCCAGCCTTCCTTGCGGCCGAGGTAAGAAGCGATACGGAGAGCAAAGCACTTCTTTCCGAGAAGAACGTTTCCGCCGTAACCGGAGTTAACGCTCCAGATGGTGTTGTCTTCGGGGAAGTGGCAGATATATCTGTTCTCTTCATCGAGCTGTGCCTTTGCATGAAGACCCTTGATGAAGTTGTCGGAGTCGCCGAGAGCTTCGAGTACGTTTGTACCTACGCGAGTCATGATGAGCATGTTGAGTACAACATAGATAGAGTCGGTAAGCTCAATACCGTATTTAGCAAAATCAGAGCCTACAACGCCCATGGAGTAGGGAATAACATACATTGTTTTGCCCTTCATGGAGCCCTTGTGAAGCTTTGAAAGCTTTTCGTAGCATTCCTTGGGGTCCATCCAGTTGTTGATGTTGCCTGCATCCTCTTTTTTGGAAGTGCAGATGAATGTTCTGCCCTCAACTCTTGCTACGTCGTTTACGGCTGTTCTGTGAAGGTAACAGCCGGGAAGAAGATCCTGGTTGAGCTTTATCATTTCGCCTGTTGAACAAGCCTCTGCGCGAAGCGCCTCAGCCTGCTCTTCGCTTCCGTCTATCCAGACGATTTTTTCGGGTTGTGTCATGGCCGACATTTCGTCGATCCATGCTTTGACAAACTTGTTTTCTGTCATGTTTGGTACCTCCGGGTTGTTTTTGTTTATTTATTTTTTAAAAAACTAACTGTTGGCTCTGATATGATTTTTGCAATCTGCAGAGCAGGAAAAGCAAACAAAAAATGCAAATTTCTTTTCGCAGTTCAACTTTCCCCAAATGTCATTATACTATCGTTTTGTCAAATTTGCAAGATGTTTTTTTGAAAAATTCAAACTTTAATAAAAATTTAACGAAATTTTCATAAAACAGCTCAGCAAAAATAAAAATATGTTCTTTTGTGAGAAATCATGCGAAAAAATTCTGCCCCCGCAAAAAAGAGCATCCCTGTCGTTTTGATAACAGAGATGCCCTGAAAATCCGTTTTATTCCTCCGCTGAGCTTTGTGCTTGATTTGCCGATTTTTCCTTTTCTTTGAGCTTTTTGCTTCTTTCGCTTGCCGCTGTGATGCTTTTTGCCAAAGCAGAAAATGCCCTGCGCAATACGTAAGCAAGAAGTACAAACACAGCGTAAATAAGGCAAAATACGACCATTACGGAAAATCTGCCGCTCCCGCTCTGACCAAGTCCGAATACTCTCAGAAAGATTATGTAGAATGCCGCCATGACTCCGATAAAATGTATCGGCAGACGTGCGGCAAGCGGAATTTTCTTTGCTGTGAGAAGATTGTTGAGTGCTCCCGTAATAAAGGAAAAGAGCAGTATCCACGGATAATTTGAGAGCGGTATTGACTTTGTCTGAGTGAGATTTTCTCCGTCTACAAACACCGAAAGCGCTCCCATGAGCACGAACACCGTGAGCGTGAAAACGAGCGCCGTTGAATAAACGATCTTTTTTGTGATATCAAAAATTTTCATATATATCCTCGCATATAATAAAACACTTTATTTTTTAATAATATCACACAAAGACATTTTTTGCAAGGCAATATGATAATTTTTACAAACATGATATACAATGCTGCCGTTGATGCATAAAAAGCAAGTCTCTGTCAGTCGGGAGAATTGTTCGGTGTGATGGTACGCTTTGAATATTTTTCGTTGCTTTTTGAGTACACCTCTGCTTTGTTTTTTGACAAAAAGGCTGTGAGGGCATACATATCCAGCCAAATCTGATTTGTGCCGTCCTTTTGCGACTCGTCGAATATTATCTGAAGTCCGAAGTGAAGATGCGGTGTGTCAATGTTGTTCGTGTCCTCTTTTGCGCTGTAGCCTGTCATGCCGAGATATCCTATCACTTCACCCGCATCGACTGTTTTGCCGACGTACATATCGTTGTACGGATGTCCCTTTCTCATGTGGGCATAATACCAATATCTTTTGTTGTCAAACGAGCGTATGCCGACCCTCCAGCCCCCGTACTGATTCCAACCGCAAGCCACGACCGTACCTGCTTCTACAGCCACGATCGGAGTGCCTACCGAGCCGAGCAGGTCATGACCGAGATGTTTTCGCTTGTACCCGTATGATCTGCTGTTGCCGAAATCATCGTAGTGGCGGTAGTAATATCCCGACGCTATGGGAGAAAAGAGCATCAGTCCGTATTTTTGCTCCTCGTTTGCAAGGGTGCCGTCATCGTTGTAGCTCCACTCCTTGTGATCCCCGACAAAGCCGCCGAAAATGGCTTGATATACCTCCTTGTAATACGAAAGCAGCTTTGCGTTTTTACATATGTCCTGTTCGCTTTCGCCGTTTTGCAGTCTGGTGCAGAGCTTTTCTATATCGCCTTTTTTGTAGTTTTCATAGTTTCCGCCTTTTACGGCAGAGTAAAGCGACAGCAGCCGCACGAGCGTGATACTGCCGTCAGAGTCGTTTTTGTTTTTTATATCCAGCTTGAGTGCTTCTTCCATAGCCTCGTCGCATACCGTCAGCTCCGCCCATTTTATATAATCCTTTTTTTGCTCCTCCCCCTCGCTTTCGCTTGCGTCGGCAAAGATATTGCTGCGGTCGAAAGCCAACGCACACGCAATACACAAAAGCAGTAGAGAAGCGGTAATTTTTAAAATTTTGTTTTTCAAGTTGTGAGCACCTCGTACGTATTTTTGTTTTTGAGTTTTTGCTCTTTTATATTTTGTGCACGCCGTGTTTTGCATATTCTTTTAAATCGTTATCGTACAGCAAAATAAAGTTGACAATTACGGAAATATTATATATAATAATATAGTTAGATAAAATAGCATAACTTTGCAATTTTTAAAAAAGCAAATGTTCAAAAATGACAGCGTATGAAAGGAGCCGCATAGGCGGCAGGAGAAGAAAATGCTTAACAGACGTGAATCGAGAGAAGCGGTATTTTGCATGGTATATGAGCTTGATTTTAACAAGGAGTGCGATATTGACACTCTCTTTGAAAATGCAATAGAAGAACGCTCTATTGAGAATAACGGTTACATAAAGGAGACTTTTTACGGTGTAGCGGGCAAGCTTGGCGAGATCGACGAAATGATAAAAAACAAGAGTGAGGGCTGGAACATCGATCGTATATCAAAGGTCAGTATGGCGGCGATGCGCCTGTGCACATATGAGATCATGTACACGGACATTCCCTATAACATTGCGATAAACGAGGCACTTGAAATAGTGAAAAAGTTTGACGATGTAAAGGCAAAGGGCTTCGTAAACGGAATACTCAACTCTGTTGCACAAGAGCTTGGAAAAAATGAATAAAAACAAGATCGTGCTCGGAATAGACACCAGCAACTACACAACGTCTCTTTGCGTGACGGGAACAGACGGCAAGGTGCAAAAGAACATCAAGCTGCCGCTCGCGGTAAAGGAGGGCGAGGTGGGACTTCGCCAGTCTGATGCGGTGTTTTCTCATACGAAAAATCTTCCGTCGGCATTTCTTTTGGCAGACGGACTTATCAAAGACTCGGAGCTTGTTGCGGTTGGTGTGAGCGAACGCCCGAGAGATGTTGCGGGCTCGTATATGCCGTGCTTTTTGTGCGGTGTTGCCGCCGCCACGGCGATAAGCGAGAGTACGGGGGTAGCTCTGTATACCTGCTCTCATCAGGCGGGGCATGTTGCGGCGGCAATGTATTCGTCCGGTATGCTCCAAAAATATGACGGAGGGCGATTTATCGCTTTTCATGTGTCGGGCGGAACTACAGAGATGCTGCTGTGTCAAAAGAGTACAGAAGGGATATCTGCAGAGATCATCGGACAGACAAAGGACCTCAACGCAGGTCAAGCGGTAGACAGATGCGGTGTCATGCTGAATATGAAGTTTCCCTGCGGTCCGTCTCTTGAACGCTCGGCGCTCGAGTTTTATGAAAGGGGCGGAGCGCTCTCCGGCTTCGGCGTGAGCGTAAAAGACTGCGACTGCTGTTTGTCGGGCGTGGAAAATCTCGCACGCAAGGCGTATGCAGACACCTCGGATGCGGGGTACGTTTCGGCGTTTGTGCTTGAATATATCGCAAAAACACTTGTAAAAATGAGCGAGGCGGCACAGAGAAAATACGGGGAGATGCCGATGCTTTACGCAGGGGGCGTTATGAGCAACAGCATAATAAAAGAAAGAATACGGCGAAAGTACCCCTGCGCATATTTTGCCGCTCCCGAGTTTTCCTCGGACAATGCGGCGGGAGTTTCGCTGCTTGCGCTCGAAAAATATCTGAGTGATAATATTTGAGTGCGGAGAAAAATAAGAACAGAGAGCGGGTGATGGCTTGAACGAGCAGATGAAAATTGAAGACGGCGGCGCTCAGAGCCGCAATATTATCAGTGTCAGTGCGCTCAATGACTATATAAAGGGCAGACTTGAGTCTGACAGATTTTTGTATGATATATATCTCCGAGGGGAGATATCGAATTTCACAAACCACTATAAAACGGGACATTTCTACTTTTCTATAAAGGACGAGACGAGCGTTATCAAGGCGGTCATGTTCAAGGGCTATGCGTCGAAGCTCAGGTTCATACCCGAGAACGGCATGAAGATAATAGCTCACGGGCGCATCGGTGCTTATGTGAGGGACGGACAGTATCAGATATACTGCGACGATATAGAGCCGGACGGGGTCGGGTCGCTGTACGTAGCATACGAACAGTTAAAGCGCAAGCTTGAGGCTGAGGGGCTTTTTTCTCCCGAGAGAAAAAAGCCGCTGCCGAAGATACCGTCGAGAATAGGTGTCATCACCTCGCCGACGGGTGCGGCTGTAAGAGATATAATAAATATTCTCGGCAGAAGATTTCCGTATGCGCAGATGGTGCTCTATCCCGCCCTTGTTCAAGGGGCTGAGGCGGCACCCAGCCTGATAAGCGGAATGCGCCATTTTAAAAAGAGAGCGGATGTGGATGTTATAATTATCGGGCGCGGAGGCGGCTCTATTGAGGATCTGTGGGCGTTTAACGACGAAACGCTCGCACGAGAGATAGCATCCTCGCCTATCCCCGTAATATCCGCTGTAGGACATGAGACTGATTTTACCATATGCGATTTTGCCGCAGACAGACGTGCGCCAACACCGTCTGCCGCCGCAGAGCTTGCGGTTCCGGATACAAAGGACCTTATGCGCAGGATATCGAACGTGACCGACAGATGCGAGTATCTTTTGTCTTCTGCCGTTGCGCAGAGAAAAAAGTATCTTGATGCCATAGCTACAAGACCTGTGCTGAAAAATCCGGAGAGATATATTGACGAGCGGCGCATGGATCTTTTGAGTGTTGACGAGCGCATGACAAGAGCGATGACTGATATGAAAAAAAGCAAGGAGAGCTCTTTTACGCTCCTTGCGGCAAAGCTCAACGCACTCAGCCCTCTCTCGGTATTGACAAGAGGCTACAGCTTCGTATCCGACGGAGAAGGAAAAGTGCTGAAAAACGCACACGGGCTGAATGTCGGGCAGAAAGTACGCATAAGCTTTGCCGACGGTGAAGCAGGGTGCAGAGTGGAAGATATAAAAACGAAATAATGATAACGGAGAACAAACATGAACAGCAAGACAGAAGATATGAGCTTTGAGGCGGCACTTGCGAGACTTGAGAGTATAGTTCGTATGCTTGAGAGCGGTAACGCTCCGCTCGATGAGTCGCTTTCGGTTTTCGAAGAAGGTATAAGCCTTGTTAAAATGTGCAACGAAAAGCTTGAGGCGGCAGAGCAGAAGATAAAGATACTGACAAAGGGCGAGGGCGTGGAGCTTGTCGAAGAGGATTTTAAGCCTGCCGATATAAAAGGATAACTGTTTTTCTTTGGAGAGTACGGTATGACGGTACACACGGATAATATTGAAAAATACATAAAAGAAAGCGCCCGTGAAACGGAGACAGCCCTTGCGCAATGTTTTGAAAATTCGGATGAGGATATTGCTTCGCTGTATGATGCCATGGCTTATTCAACTCTCGGCGCAGGGAAAAGGATAAGGGCGTTTTTGGTGCTTGAGTTTTGTCGTATTTTCGGCGGCGATATCGAGACGGCAAAGACGTTTGCCTGCGCACTTGAGATGATACACGCATTTTCTCTCATTCATGACGACCTTCCGTGCATGGATAACGATGATATGAGAAGAGGAAAGCCCTCCTGCCACGTAAAATACGGCGAGGCGCAGGCTCTTATCGCTGGTGATGCTTTGCTTATACTTGCCTTTGAGACGGCTTGCTCGGCAAACGCCGAGCCGAGAACCGTGCTCGAGGCTGTAAGGCTGCTTTCGGAAAATGCGGGAGCGAGGGGCATGTGCGGAGGTCAGATAATGGATATGCACGCAGAAAGCGTGCGTGTGCCGTATGAATATCTGAAAAAGCTGCAAAGCCTTAAAACAGGGGCACTTATCGAGGCGGCGGCAAGGCTCGGATGTATTGCCGCAGGTGCCGACGGTAAGGCGTGCGAGGATGCGGTGAAATACGCATCATGCATCGGCAGAGCTTTTCAGATAGTTGACGATATACTCGATGTCGAGGGGGACGAGGCGAGCCTCGGAAAGCCTGTCGGCAGCGACAGCGAGAGCAACAAGAGCACCTTTGTTACCGAGCTTGGTATCGAAGGCGCAAGAGCAGAGGCGAAGCGGCTGAGCGAAATGTCAAAGGAATATATCGTAAAATACAAGGGAGCGCAAAATCTGCTCGCTTTGTCGGATTGGCTGCTTGAAAGAAAAAATTAACGTATAAACGGGAAGCTTGGTTTTTAATGAGACTTGACTTATATTTGCAGAGCAACGGTATGTGCCGAAGCCGTACAAAGGCAAAGGAGCATATATCCGAGGGCAGAGTAAAGGTAAACGGTACCGCCGTGACAAAGGCAGGCTATGAGGTGTGCGACGGTGATACCGTCGAATTTGACCGTCCCGAAAACGAGTATGTCGGACGAGGCGCTCATAAGCTCGAAGGAGCGTTAGATGCGTTTTCGGTTGACGTGTCGGGCAAGGCGTGTATAGACGTCGGAGCATCAACGGGAGGCTTTACTCAGATACTGCTCTCTCGGGGAGCTGAGTCTGTGACGGCTGTAGACTCGGGACGGGGACAGCTCGACCCCGTACTCAGAGAGGATAAGAGAGTAAGAAACGTTGAGGGATGCAACGCACGTTATATGACACGGGACGAGGTCGGAGACGGGTATGCGCTGGCGGTAATGGATGTTTCGTTTATATCGCAGACGTATATTTTCCCCGCACTTTTCCCTTTGCTTTGTGAAGACGGTGTGCTCATCTCACTTGTAAAGCCGCAGTTCGAGCTTGACTCAAGGAGCGTGGGCAAGGGCGTTGTTAAAAACCCCGATATGCGCTACAAGGCGCTTTTGCGAGTGTACGAGTCGGTGCTCGTATTCGGCTATCATGTAAGTGACGTTGCCGTTTCCCCTATATGCGGAGGAGACGGGAATATCGAGTATTTGTTTTTGATAGAGCGAGGTGCCGAGCGTGATGCCGTCAGACAAAAGCTGAGGGTGCTTTCGAGCGGTAAAGGCATCTGAGGGATATATTCACATCAGCGTTCGGAGGTATGGTATGGACTGTATTTCAAAAAAAGTAAAGACGGCGGTGCTCGTTACAAACACCGTCAAGGACAGAGAGCTTGAACATTTTAAAAAAATATACGAGCTTATAAAAGACAACGGGGCTGTAGTGCGTGTCCCCATCCTTTATAAAGAAATGCTCGGAGAGCGGTTCGACGTGACATTTTGCGAGGAGAGTCAGCTTTACCGAGAGGCAGATGCGGCGGTCGTTCTCGGAGGCGACGGAACTATACTAAAGGCGGCATCGGGAGCGATAGCTGAGGACTGTCCGATTCTCGGAGTAAATCTCGGCAGAATAGGCTATATGGCTGAAATAGGCAAGGACGAGACAGAGCAGATCAAGCGTCTGTTTGAAGGAAGATATAAGATAAGCGAGCGCATGACTCTTCATGTGAGTGTGGAGGACGGAGAAATGTGCCGTACTGTGTGCGAAAATGCCCTCAACGATGCGGTGCTTCGCCCTGCGAGCATGGGGCGTGTGCAGGCACTCAACGTTTATTCCGACGGCGTGCGTGTGTCCGAGCACAGGGGGGACGGACTTATAGTTTCGACGCCCACAGGCTCTACGGCATATTCGATGTCAGCGGGCGGTCCCGTGTTTGACCCGTCGCTTGAATGTATGTGTGTCACTCCTGTGTGTTCTCTTTCTCCTGCGGCAAGGCCGATCGTTTTTTCTGCTGAATGCGAGATAGAGATAGAAAATGCGGACGAAAATGCCGGCGGAGTGTTTCTCAGCTGCGATGGAAACGAGGGAATGATAGTTGACAAGCACGCACGGATAATAGTGCGCCGTGCACAAAAAAAGGCAAAGCTCATTTCAATGGGCAACGAGGAGTTTTTCAATGTGCTCAGAAAAAAAATAATGAGCGCTATGTAAAAATAAGGAAGTAAAATTATGAAAAAAACAAGGCAGAGCAAGATAGTCGAGCTGATAAGCTCATATGATATCGAAACGCAGGATGAGCTGATATGCAAGCTTTCGGAGCACGGCTACAAGGTCACTCAGGCGACGATATCCCGAGATATACGAGAGCTCAAGCTCACAAAGATATCAACGGGCAGCGGAGTGTATAAATATGTTATGCCCAAAGAGGATAAGGGCGGCAAGACGAAATTCAACAGTACCTTGACCGAGTCTATCACGCACGTTGACAGCGCACTCAACCAAATAGTGCTCAAAACCTACCCCGGTATGGCGGTAGCTGTTGCGGTAGGAATAGACTCTATAAATATGCCCGAAATACTCGGGTGTGTTGCGGGGGACGACACGATAATCGTGATATGCCGTACGGTCGAGTCGGCGGACAGCATTGCGGATAACATAAAGCATCTTATAAGAACGCTGTAAAAAGTATAAAGAAGGAGACGACGCTCATGCTCTCTAATATTCATATTGAGAATATAGCCGTTATAAAGAATATTGATATAGAGTTCGGTCACGGCTTTTGCGCTATAACCGGTGAGACGGGAGCGGGAAAGACTGTCATCATGGACGCAATAAAGCTGCTTGTCGGGGCGAAGACCGACAGGGAGCTTATTCGGCACGGAGAGGAGCGTGCGCAGATAAGCGGGCTTTTCTCGGATATCGGCGAAGATGTGCAGAGGACTCTTTGCGATATGGGATACGAGTGCGAGGACGGGGAGCTTCTTGTCAGCCGCACCATAAGTGCCGACGGCAGGTCAAGCGTGAAAATAAACGGCAAGAGCGCAACGGCATCCATGCAGAGGAGCATTGTCGGCTCGCTGCTTGACTTTCACGGTCAGCACGACAATGTCACACTGCTTGATAAAAAAACGCATCTGCGTATGCTTGATGAGTATGCCGACACCGCCTCCGAGCTTGCTTCTTACAAGGAAAAGTACGCAGAGTACACAGATGCAAAAAGGAAGCTCTCTTCATTTATTGAGCAGAGCAAGGATAAGCAGAGACAGCTTGAGCTTCTCACAGCTCAGATAAAGGACATCTCAGCGGTAAAGCCAAAGGTAGGCGAGGAGCAAAAGCTTGAGGCGGAGAGACTGAGACTTTCTAATATAGAAAAGGTAAGAAAGCAGGCAGGCTTTGCCTACAGAGCGATATACGGCGGAGAGAAGGGAAACGCCTGTATGCTTATAGATAAGAGCATCGGTTCGTTATCTGCGCTCTCTGAGGCGGTGCCCGAGTTTGCTGAGCTTTCCGCAAGACTGCGCAATGTTTATTATGAGCTGGGAGATATAGCGGAGGCAATAGGCGAGTATGCCGATGACGGTGAAGACCCGACGGCGGCACTCGACAAAATCGAATCAAGGCTCGATGCTATACGAAAGCTAAAGAAAAAATACGGAGCGGATATAGAAGAGATACTTGCCTTTTACGAGAAAGCAAAGAAAAAGGCAGGCGAGTACGAAAACTCGGACTTGACCAAAGAGGAGCTTGAGCGTGATTACAATGCAAGGCTCGGGGAGCTTTCAGTCTTAGCTGAGGTGCTGAGTGAAAAGAGACGCCGTGCGGCAGAGCAGCTCTCGGAGGGCGTGTGCGAGGTGCTGTCTTTTCTTGATATGCCGAAGGTGCGCTTTGAGGCTCGTGTGAGCGAGCCCGATACAGGCAAAAAAAATAAGGAAAGCGCATATTCGCCCGACGGAGCGGACGATGTGGTGTTTTTGATGGCATTGTCCTCGGGCGAGCCGATGCTTGAGCTTTCAAACGCAAGCGGAGGAGAATTGGCACGTGTTATGCTTGCGCTGAAGAGCGTTCTTTGCCAAAGGTTCGGTGCTCAGACTGTTATATACGATGAAATAGATGCAGGAGTCAGCGGTAGGACGGCGAGAAAAATAGGAATGAAACTAAAACAAAGCGCAAAAAATGCTCAGGTAATATGCGTCACACACTCGGCGCAGATAGCATCATTGGCGGATGTTCATTACAAAATATGCAAAAATACGAGCGACGGGCGCTTTGAGAGTGATATACGGGAGCTTGACAGAGAGGGCAGGATAGAGGAGCTGTCAAGAATACTCGGAGGTCTGAGCGTTACACAAGCGCAAAGGCAGGCGGCTGAGGATATGCTCAACGGCGAGAGCGGGCTTTTATAAAATGTTTAATATATAAAATTTATGATTATTAAGGAAAAAACGGTATGAATTTTTCTTTTGATATACAGAGCTATTTGTCAAGGCTCAATGAATATGAAGCTAAGACGATAAGATACATAGAAAATTGTCCGATGGCATCACTTACGACCTTCAAAATAGGCGGTCCGTGCGCAGTTGCCGTGTTCCCCGAAAATGCAAGCGAGTTAATATATGCGGCAGAATGTGCACATGGAACCGGCGCAAAAGTGAAGGTCATCGGACGGGGGAGCAATCTTCTGTGTGCCGATGCGGGCTTTGACGGTATTGTTATCGTGTGCGACAACGCAGACAAGATCCGTGTCGAGGATGACATCATAGAGTGTGAGTGCGGGGCATCTCTTACCGCTGTTGCAAACGAGGCGTGCGAGGCAGGGCTGTGCGGTGCGGAGTTTATGTACGGTATTCCCGGAAGCATCGGCGGCGGTGTGTTTATGAATGCGGGCGCTTACGGCGGACAGATATCGGATGCGGTCATACGGGTGGAGTGCATGAATATAAACACCAAGCAAAGATTTGTACTGATGCGTGAGGAGCTTGATTTTTCCTACAGGCACAGCATTTTCACCGAGCATCCTGAGTATATCGTTTTGTCGGTGATGCTCAGACTCAGACACGGAGACAGAGACGGGATACAGGCAAAAATGCGTGATTATATCACCAGACGCAGAGAAAAACAGCCGCTTGAATATCCGAGCGCAGGCAGTACCTTCAAAAGATGCGAGGGCTACTATACCTCTCAGCTTATAGACGAGGCGGGACTCAAGGGACTCAGCGTCGGCGGTGCCGCAGTATCCGAAAAGCATGCAGGCTTCGTTATAAACCGTGGCGGCGCTACCGCATCGGATGTTCTTGCGCTTGTTGATAAAATAAAAAAAGAGATATACTCAAAATACAACGTACAAATAGAATGTGAGGTAGAGTATATTGACTGACAGAGAGCCTTCATTTACCGAGAGAGCGATATGCGAGGCTGTAGGTATTACAAGAAAAAATCTCTGTTGCGGCAGAGCGTTTGCCTTTGGCTTTATACTCGGAGCGGGGGAGCAAAGGGATAAGGACAATATATTTCTCAGAGCAAAGACGGCAGAGCTGTCAGAGTATCTGCAAAAGCTTGTGAGGGTGCAGTTCGGGCGTGAGGCTGTAGTGCGGTGCGTGAGCCAAAAGACGGGTACATACGAGCTGTCGTTTATATCTTCCCGAGCTGCCGATATGATAAACGACGCCGAAACGGCATACGAAAAAACGATGAAATGCTCGGGGTGTTCAGGCAGCTTTCTATGCGGACTTTTTTGTGCGTGCGCAAGCATAAGCGACCCCAAGAGCGGATATTATCTGTCGCTGAGAATACCTCCCGAATACAAGGATACGGTCAGCCGCACGCTTGTGGAAGCAGACATCTCTGCTTCTTACAGAGAGAGCGGGAAAAAAGGTGTCTTTTATATGCGTGCAAGCGGCATAATTGAGGATTTTTTGGCTGTGTGCGGAATGCAAAAGCTTCTTTTTGACTTTATGAACTGCAAAATAGAGAAGGAGATACGCAACAACGCAAACAGAAGCTCGAATATAGAATACAACAATATACAAAAAAGTGTCGGAGCGGCAAAGAAGTACATAGAGGCTATAGATTGGCTGAGGGAAAATGACAGACTCACGGGACTTGACTCGGAACTTCATGAGGCGGCAAGACTGCGTGCCGAAAATCCCGAGTGCTCGCTGAGCACCCTCGGAGCAATGATGACACCTCCCGTGTCAAAGTCGGGGGTACTTCACAGACTCAACCGTATTTATGACATATATATCCGTGCTCTGAAAAAGGACTGACGGAGCGGATAAAACAGAAATTAGCTTCGGTACGGGACAGGATAGATGATCTAAAGGAAAGGGGAAAAGCGTATGGGCGATTTTGTACATTTGCATTTGCACAGCGAATACAGTCTGCTTGACGGAGCGTGCCGTATCAGCGACATACCGAAAGCCGCAAAGGCGGCAGGACACAGCGCCGTTGCCATAACAGATCACGGAAATCTGTTCGGTGCATATGCTTTTTACCTATCCTGCAAAGCAGAAGGGATAAAGCCTATAATCGGATGCGAGGTGTATGTTGCGCCTCGTTCGATGAAGGACAGAGAGGGCAGAAAGGATGCAAGCGCAAACCATCTTGTTCTTCTGTGCAAAAACGAGGTTGGATATAAAAACCTGATAAAGCTTGTTTCGCAGTCGTACATTGACGGCTTTTATTCAAAGCCGAGAATAGACACGGAGCTGTTAAGAGAACATACAGAGGGGCTTGTGTGTCTCTCTGCCTGCCTTGCGGGATATATCCCGAGGCAGATATTGGCGGGCAATTTTGAAGGGGCGGTCGAGTATGCACAGATGCTTGACGGTATGTTCGGTCACGGCAACTTTTTTCTTGAGGTTCAGGATCATTTTCTGCCCGATGACCGCACCGTCTGCGGCTCGCTGCTTGAAATTTCCAGACGCACGGGCATTGAGCTTGTTGCGACAAACGATGTGCACTATCTAAAAAAAGAGGACTCGTTCAATCAGGCGGTGCTGATGTGTATTCAGACGGCAAACGTGATAACGGACGGCAGACCCATAGGCTTTGAGACGGACGAGTTTTACTACAAGAGCACGGACGAGATGCGTGAGCTGTTCGCCTTATATCCGAGGGCGTGTGAGAACACGGTCAAAATAGCGGAGATGTGCGATTTCTCCTTTGAAGAGGATAAGCTGTTTTTGCCGAAATTCCCGACAGAGAACGGGCAGAGCACATCGGATATTTTGCGACGGTGTGCGTTTGAGGGGTTTGAGAGAAGAATTGCAAACTCACAGATAAGCTTTGACAAGCACTCAAAAGAGGAATATATCAGCCGTGCGGAGTATGAGCTTGAGATAATAGACAAGATGGGCTTTTCCGACTATTATCTTATAGTTGCAGACTACGTCGGATATGCAAAGAAAAAGGGAATTCCCGTAGGTCCGGGAAGAGGCTCGGGAGCGGGCAGTATAGTTGCGTTTTTTGTAGGGATAACGGATGTTGATTCTATAAAGTTCGATCTGCTCTTTGAGAGATTTCTCAATCCCGAGAGAGTGAGTATGCCCGACTTTGACGTTGATTTTTGCTACAACAGACGTGATGAAGTAATAGAATATGTAAAGGAGCGCTACGGAAAAGAGCGTGTTGCTCAGATAATCACCTTCGGCACCATGGCGGCAAGGGCAGCGATAAGAGATGTCGGAAGAGCGCTGGGGATGAGCTATTCGGCGGTAGACGCTGTTGCAAAGTCGGTACCGAAGGGGCTTGATGTTACTCTTGCGGACGCCATGAAGACAAAGCGGTTTCGTGAGATATACGAAAGCGGCGAGTCGGAGAAAAAGCTCATTGACATAGCAATGGCACTCGAAGGTATGCCGCGCAACGCATCCACCCATGCGGCAGGCGTGGTCATTACCGACCGACCTGTCAGCGACTATGTGCCGCTTGCACGAAACGGTGAGACAGTCGTTACACAGTTTGACATGAACACGGTGGCGAAGCTCGGACTTGTAAAGTTTGATTTTCTCGCACTTCGCTACCTTACAATAATACACGAGGCGGAGCGGCAGATTTCTGAGAGTACGGGTGAGCCGTTTGATATAAGCTGTATACCGCTCGACGATAAAAAGACCTTTAAGCTGATATCTGGCGGAAACACAAACGGTATCTTTCAGCTTGAAAGCGGGGGTATGCGACAGGTCCTTACTCAGCTAAAGCCCTCGTCTATCGACGATATCATAGCTACGATAGCGCTTTACCGTCCGGGACCGATGGACTCCATTCCAAGATATATAGAGCGTCGGCACGGCAGAGAGCTGCCGACATATCTGCATCCCTCACTCGAAGAGATACTGTCCGGTACTTACGGATGTATAGTGTATCAGGAGCAGGTCATGCAGATAGTTCGAAAGCTCGGCGGCTTTAGCTTCGGTCATGCGGACCTTGTCCGCCGTGCCATGTCGAAGAAAAAGGCAGAGGCAATGGAAGCGGAGCGAGGAGAGTTTGTGCGAGGATGTGAGCAGAACGGAATTACGGCAGACACCGCAAATGCGCTGTTTGACGAAATGGCATCCTTTGCATCCTACGCTTTTAACAAAAGTCATGCCGCAGCGTATGCCGTTATATCCTACAGAACGGCATATCTCAAAGCTCACTATACAAAATATTATATGGCGGCGCTCCTCTCAAGTGTGCTCGGCAACTTTGAAAAGACTGCCGAATATATCGGAGAAAGTGCAAAATTCGGCATAAAGGTGCTTGCCCCGAATATAAATGAAAGTAAAGTTGATTTTGCGGTAGTGGGGAATAACATTCGTTTTGGGTTGCTTGCGCTCAAGAATGTGGGGCAACAGTTCATTGAAAAGATCATTTATGAGCGAAACAGAGGCAGATTTGAGTCCTTTGAGGATTTTTTACGCCGAATGCAGCAAAGTCCTCAGTTCAACAAAAGACAGATAGAATCGCTGATAAAGAGCGGTGCGTTTGACGGATTGGGGGCAAAGAGGAGCCAGCTGTATGCAACTTATGAAAAACAGATGGACGCACTAAGCGAACGCGGCAGAAGCGAGGTTGCGGGGCAGATAGATATGTTCAGCGCATTTGAAGAGGACCTTGAGCGAAAGGGCTTTGAGTATCCGGAAATGCCCGAATATTCGGCAAAGCAGCTGCTTATGCTTGAAAAGGAGTCGAGCGGTATGTATTTTTCGGGGCATATGCTCGATGACTATAAGCTCGCTCTGTCCGAGATACGCACAAATACGTCAACCGAGATACTTTCAGCCGCCGACAGCGAAGATGCCGATGTCGTCTCTCCCGATGCCATGCTCGGCGCTCTCGGTGATAACAGCAAGGTCGTATTTGCAGGCATCGTGACAAAGGTTTCGGAGATGACCACGAAAAAAGGTGAAAAGATGGCATTTGTCATGGTCGAGGACAGATTTGCTGAGATAGAAACGGTCGTTTTTCCGACGGTATATGCAAAATGCGCAAGACTGCTCGGGGCCGAGCAGGGTATTGTCATACACGGCACGGTACAGCTGCGTGACGATGAAAAGCCTCGTCTGCTTGCGCAAAGGATATTTTCGCTCATACCCGACTCCGAGTATAAAAAAGGGTGCATGGATGCGTGTAATACGCATGCGGAGAAAGGCAGAGCGTTCGAAGACGGGCGCAACGGTCAGACGAACAGCATACAGAAAAAAACGGCAAGGCTGTTTTTGAAGCTCGATACGCTTGACTGCGAGCTTGCAATAAAGGCTGTCAATCTCTGCGAAATATTTTGCGGAAGCACACAGGTGGTGCTTTACGACAGCTCGACACAAAAGTATACAAATTACAGCGGAAGCGGAGCGGACGCAAGCGCAAAGCTCATCTCGGAGCTGAAGGAGCTGCTTGGCGACGGGTGTGTCGTATTAAAATAAATTATGCCGCACTTTGTACGGCATAATTGTAAAATATATTCTCATAAATTGACAAATGTTTTTTCAGGATGTATAATCCTGTATAAGAGAGACAAGCTCGTTTACGGAGTAAACGGCTATCCCCTCGCTTACCGCTTCTCTGTCGCTGAGCGGAAGAGAATAAACGTAGGTGTCAAGTATATCGACCACCGTATATCCGTCTGCGGCATATATGGCGAGCTTTCCGTCCTTTACTCCGAGAACGTAGAGACGCTTTGCTTCGGCCGATATATTCTGTGAGTCTCCCGTGTCAGCGCTTGCGGATACATTCTGTGCGCAGGAGTGCGAAAGGATGTATTCACGGGTGTCGGAGAGCTTGATGCAGTTGATGGTGAGTAAAACGGTCAGTGCGATGCACAGCGAAAGGATGAGGGACAGTATTACGATGTATATGACATCCTTGGATCTGCTTTGTCTGTTCATTTTGTTACCTCGTTATATAATTCAAATTTTACAAATATTATTTGCATAAATTCATAATGTATTCAAAAAAATGGTATATACTCTATTATGAGCAATAATATGAAAAATAAACTTGCTTTCTGCGGAAGGGAAAAATTGTGAAAAAAGATATCGAACCAAACAGCAAAATTCAAAAAGAAAAGGTAGACTGGGATAAAGAGATACTGAACAGTATGCGTTTGGCGGGGAAAGGCATTTTCAAGGTGTTTTCCTACTTTTTCAACATAGTGTTTACTATTCTTCTCATATGTATAATCACGGGTATAATCGTGGGTTGTGCCTTTTCGATATATATCAAAAATTACATTGACCCGACAATAGACGAGTCATTGCTTGCGACGGGCGGTACGAGCCAGACCACGCAGATATATTATTACAACTACGAGGATATTGAGGCACGCCAGAACAGAACGGGTGATGCCGTTGAGCTCGAGGATCAGCGTCTGTACGGTGAGCAGAACAGCCTGTGGGCGGATTATGCCGACATCCCGCAAGATCTCAAGGATGCCTTCGTCGCAATAGAGGACAAGCGGTTTTGGGATCACAGCGGAGTCGACTGGATAAGAACGGGATCCGCTGTGCTTAAGTTCTTTGTAGGAAACAGCTCATACGGCGGCTCGTCTATTACCCAACAGCTTGTAAAGAACCTGACCTCTTACGATGATGTTACCATTCAGAGAAAGGTGCAGGAGATAGTATGTGCGCTCAACCTTGAAAAAACGAAGTCAAAGGAAGAGATACTTGAGCTTTATTTAAATATTATTCCGCTCTCACAGCGTTGCTACGGAGTTCAGTCAGCGGCAAACACGTATTTCGGAAAGGATGTAAGCGAGCTGTCTCTTATCGAGTGTGTGTGTATCGCATCCATTACAAATGCGCCTACAAGATATGACCCTGTACAAAACCCCGAGAACAATCAGGAAAGACGTGACAGCATCCTCGAGGAGATGCTCGCTCAGGGGTATATTACTCAAGAGGAGTTTGACAGCGCATATGACAAGGAGCTGACACTCAATCTTACCGAGGTATCAACGACGATATCGACAAACTCATGGTATACCGACACGGTTATCGAGGATGTTATAAGCGACCTTATGGAAACCTATAATTACACAAGACAGGTTGCCAGCCAAAAAATATACTCGGGAGGTCTGCAGATATACACTCTCATGGACCCCGAGGTGCAGAATGCCCTTGATGAGGTATTTTGCGATGACAGCATATTTGAAAAGGCGCTGAAAAAAGAGGTCAGCGGAGTTCCTGCTGAGTCTGCTATGGTAATTACCGACCCGTACACGGGAGACTTGCTCGGAATAGTGGGCGGAAGAGGCGTGAAGACAGAGAACAGAATACTCAATCTGGCATCGCAAAGCGTGCGTGCGTCGGGTTCATCCATTAAGCCTCTTGCGGTCTACGGACCTGCGCTTGAGGAAGGAATAGTAACGTGGGCAACGGTGACGGACGATGTACCGGTCAACTTCGGAGACGATGCGCAAAATCCCGTTGCATGGCCTAAAAACCTCCCCGTAAAATACAGCGGACTTACGACCATTGACGATGCTATCACCCGCTCGGTAAATACCGTTTCGGTAAAGACTCTTATGAAGCTCGGTGAGGAAAAGTCCTTTGAGTATCTTACACAAAAGCTTGGTTTTTACAGCCTTATCGAGAGCAAAACTCTTGAGGACGGCAGTACGATCTCTGATATCGGACTTGCTGCGCTTGCTCTCGGTCAGCAAAACTACGGTGTGACCGTCCGTGAGATGGCGAGTGCGTTCTGCGTGTTCCAAAACGGCGGTATCTACAACAAAACAAGATCCTATCTTTACGTTTATGACTCAAACGGAGAGATCGTGCTCTCAAATGATGCGGAGTCCAATGTTGTGTTCAGCGAGGAGAACTCGTACATCATGACAAAAATGATGCAAAATGTGTTTGCATCTACCTCCAGCTCCGCCAACAGAGTCACACTCAGGAAAACGGTAAACTGCGCAGGCAAGACGGGTACGGCAGGTAACGACTATGACAGATGGCTGCTTGCATACACTCCTTATTATGTAGGCGGCGTATGGTACGGATACAAAACACCTAAGGTACTGACAAATGAGCTTTCCACGAGCCCTTGCTCCTATGTTTGGGACGAGGTCATGACACGCATCCATCAAAAGTATATTGATGCGGCAAAAGCAGGCACGGAGGAGCTCAGAACATTCGATGATTCAAGACCGTCGGGTGTGATACAGTGCGAATACTGTATCGATTCGGGAAAGCTTCTCACAAGTGCGTGCAGACTTGACCCGAGAGGCAACAGAAGTGATGTGGGCTGGTTTGCAAAGGGAACAGAACCTACAGAGTACTGCGACTGTCACGTTGTAGTAGCATACGATACTGCAAACGGCGGTATAGCACATTCGGGCTCAAATCCCAACAACGTCGTTGATGTAGCGCTTATCAAGGTGACTGACAGAGATTTCCCGATACAGGTGACGATAGATGACGCTCAGTATGTTTACCGTCCGCTTTCCTCCGGTGTCAGACCGTCGGAGAGCTACGGTCAACCGTTCTTTATCAATATGGTGGCGAGCGGTCATTATGTAGGGCGAAGCTCAGCCTCGCACCAATATAACACCTTCAGCTATGTAGGCTTTGACTATGCGGCGTATGAGGCAGGCAGACTGCAGCTTGTGATAGGGCCGAAGGAACAGGTCTTTGCCGTTCAAAAAGAGGAAGAGACTGCAAATCCGGATGATACGGAAAACACAACACCGCCCGAGGACACATCGGGACCTCCCGATGAGGATGTAATTGGTGTAGATGCTCTGACCGCAACAGAATAAACAAAAAGCTCGGGGACATCAATTCACGGTGAATTGATGTCCCCGAGTATTTTTGCTTTTGAGTGAGACTGTACATTTCAGCGCCTTAGCGGCAGAGCCGAGAGCGGTTGCCTCGGGCGGTATTTGTACTCAGCTGAGTTTTTGCTATCAGTCGATCTCGGTAATGTCTTTGCTCTTTGATGTTTCGATGACCTCAGTTTGCTTTGATGTGCCTCTTCTTGTAGCAGCCATCGTCCATACTATCCAAATATCGGTCAGACCGTCGAAAACAAGGCTGATGCCGACAGCTATGGAGAGCCACTCCTTTTCATAGCAGACAAGCGAAAGAACACCTGCGCCTATGGTAATAAAGCCTATGATAAGAGCTACATACCATAGCTTGTGCGTAGCGCTCTTGAGATATGAGGAATACTTCATATCGGACAGACCGTGATAAAGAAGAATTACGCTGAGAATAACATATATAAGGCTTGAGCTTATTTCATCGGGACCGTCGAGCATCCAAACACCGATGACAGCCATGATGAGAGACGAGAACATAAGAAGAGTCTTTCCACCGGCGTATGTGTTGTCCTTAAAGCACATGACCAGCTGCACAAGCGCATTTATAATGAGTATTGCGCCGAAAACCATGCATACTATCATTGATGATGTGTCCTTCCATACAAGAAGAGAAATTCCGAGAGCTACGCATACCATGGCGGATATAAGTGTACTGAACTCAAACGACTTTAAAAAGTGTATTATCTTTTTCATTTTTATGCCACCTTTACTGCAAAATATTTTTGGACAAGTCTATTATAACAAATATTATTTAATTTGTCACTCTATATTGAAAAAATTTTTGTTTTTTGTTATACTTTACCATGGAATATATTTTGTAGGTTTATACGGAGCTTTTATGGTTATCAGAAAAACGTTGCCTGAGGATATTGATGATATCATGACCCTTATAGGTATCACAAGAGATAATTTCAGAGCTGACGGCATACCGCAATGGCAGGGTGAGTACCCGTCAAGGGAGCTTATAGCGGACGATGTGGCAAGGGGCGAGTCTTACGTCTGCGACATCGACGGAAGGGTGTGCGGCTTTTGCGCTGTTGTGGGCGGCATTGAGCCCGACTATGTGAAAATATACGAGGGCAGATGGAGAAATGAGCGGCAGTATATTTCGCTTCACAGAGTTGCGGTGGACCCGAAGTATAAGGGGTGCGGAATTGCAGCGGCAATGGTATCGAATGCTGTGCGGATCGCTCAAAAAACGGGCATACTTGATATAAGGTGCGATACTCACAGACAAAACGCAAATATGCGGCGGATGCTTGAGAAAAACGGCTTTGAATATTGCGGGATAATTTATCTGTGCGAGGACGGAGCCGAGAGAGTGGCGTATCATAAGATAATTTCGCAAAGCTGTGAAGCTTTGCCGATAAAGGAACGGAGTGAATATAAATGAAAGACGGATATATTAAATGCGCCGGATGCGGAATTGATATTACGGTAGCAAACCCGAGAGAAAATGCAAAAAGAATAATCGAAGCGGTCAACAGAGCAGAGAGCGAAGGGGTAGATCTTCTTTGTATGCCCGAGCTTTGCCTGACGGGATATAGCTGCGGAGAGCTTTTTCTCAACAGCTCTCTTATCAATGCGGCAGAAGAGGCGCTGTTTGAGATAGCGGCACAGACAAGCGGATGCAATGTTGTGTTTGCGCTCGGTCTGCCGATAAGGCATTACTCAAAGCTGTATAACTGTGCGGCGGTTGTTTGCCGCGGTGAGATACTCGGTCTTGTGCCCAAGACTCATATCCCTATGTACGGCGACCTTTACGAGGGACGCTATTTTGAGAGCGGAAGCATGATAGGCGAATATGAGTTTCACCGCTTTGCTTGCGGTGTCGAATGCTCTATAGGAAAGGATATGCTTTTCTCTCATGAAAGTCTGCGCAATTATATTTTCGGAGTTGAGATATGTGAGGATCTGTGGGTGGCACAGACACCGTCCTTGTCGCTGTGTCAGCGAGGTGCGAAGATAATCCTCAATCTTTCGGCATCGTATGAAACAGTAGGTAAGGCGGAGTACAGACATTTGCTCGTTGCATCTGCCTCGGCAAAGCTTCTTTGCGGTTATGTGTATGCAAACGCAATGGCGAGCGAGTCTACGCAGGATGCAGTCTTTGCGTCGCACAACATGATATATGAGTGCGGGGATCTGCTCGCAGAGAGCAAGCCCTTTGCGCAGGACAGCTTTACAACGGCTGAGATAGATGTGGATAAGCTCAGCTACGAAAGAGCAAGGATAAACACATTTAAAGAAATAGGCGGCGCTAACTTTACCGTTTTCTCGCAAGAGGTAAAGAAACACAGTCTGACCCGTGCGGTTGAGAAAAATCCCTTTGTTCCATCGGACAAAAGCAAGCTTAGCGACAGATGCGAGCTGATATTCTCGATACAGGCGCACGGACTTCTCAAACGAATTCAGCACACAAATACAAAAAAACTCGTGCTCGGAATCTCCGGAGGGCTTGACAGTACGCTTGCGCTTTTGGTAGCGGTAAAGGCGTTTGATCTATGCGGACGTCCGCACAAGGACATCATCACCGTCACGATGCCGTGCTTCGGTACCACATCGAGAACAAAATCAAACGCGCAACAGCTATGCGAGTGTTTTGGTACGGATTTTCGCGAGGTGGATATTTCCGAGAGCGTGCGCAAGCATTTTGCAGATATAGGACATGACGAGTGTGAGCATGATGCGGCATATGAAAATGCGCAGGCGAGAGAGCGTACACAGGTGCTCATGGATATAGCAAATCAAGAGTACGGTATGGTGATAGGCACGGGAGATCTGTCAGAGCTTGCGCTTGGCTGGTGTACCTACAACGGAGACCAGATGTCTATGTACGGAGTAAACGGAGGAGTGCCGAAAACTCTCATCAAACATATCGTGAAGCACGAGGCGCAGCTCGCAGCTCAAGACGGTGAGCAAATTCTCTCCGATACACTCTTTGATATTCTTGACACGCCCGTTTCTCCCGAGCTTTTGCCTCCGGATGAGAGCGGAGCTATCGCACAGAAGACCGAAGATATCGTAGGTCCGTATGAACTGCATGATTTCTTTTTGTACTACACGGTCAGATACGGTTTTTCAGCTTCGAAGATATACCGTTTGGCACTCAAAGCATACGAGGGAGTGTATGACGCAGAAACGGTGAAAAAGTGGCTCGAGACCTTTGTGCGCAGATTTTTCTCACAACAGTTCAAGCGTTCGAGTATGCCCGACGGAGTAAAGGTAGGCTCTGTGTCTCTTTCTCCGAGAAGCGATTGGAGAATGCCCACAGACGCAAGCTTCTCGGCATTTATGCTGTGATTTCGGTTATAAAAAATGAAAAAGAGATTGACCGTTATTTTGTGTGCCGCCATGTGCGCACTTATGTGCGCCTGCGGCATAACTCCTTCTGTAAAATCACCCGGCTCTCAAACTTCCTCGACTGATATCGGTACTGCCGAAAGCGCAGTGCCGTCTGATACGAGGGATGCGTTTGCCGACGGTGCGCAGAGCACGGATGAGGTGCCGCCCGAGGTGTCTGTTGACACGGTGAGACTCGTTATGGTAGGAGATATTTTGATGCATGACCCCGTTATCGAGAGCGGCATGACGGAGGATGGCTGCAATTACGATCATCTGTTTGCAAATATATCACAAGAGCTTGCCTATGCGGATATAGCTATGCTTAATCAAGAGGTGATCATAGCAGGAGAGCAGTTCGGCATCAGCGGTTATCCCCGTTTTAATTCTCCCCTTGAGCTTGCCGATGCAATAGGCAAGGCAGGATTTGATGTGGTTCTGCACGCAACCAACCACACCTTAGATAAGGGAAGGGATGCTATGCTGAAATGCCTTTCTTATTGGAGACAAAACCATCCGGACGTAAAGGTGGCAGGTATGCACGACAGTGAGGCGGATGCGGATAATGTTTGCGTAATTGAGAAAAACGGGATAAAGGTCGCCGTGCTAAACTACACCTATGGCGTAAACCCTGCGGGAGATCAGTATATCAAAAGCGAACCGTATCTTGTGGATATTTTGATAGAGAGTGAAGTAAAGCGCGACATTGAAAGAGCTAAGGAAGCAGCCGATTTTATTGTCGTTGCACCCCACTGGGGAGAAGAATACACTCATACACCTACAAGCTCACAGAAAAAATGGTGCGAGCTGTTTTTGAAGTGCGGTGTTGACCTTGTTATAGGCACTCATCCTCATGTTCTTCAGCCTATTGAGTGGCTCGAGGGAGAGGATGGGCAAAGAACGCTTGTTTATTGGTCGCTCGGCAACTATGTAAACAGTACATCGGAGCAGGGCAGGGGCATTGGAGCGAGGATGCTCGGTGCTATGGCTGATGTGGTAATAGGCAAGGACGAAAACGGCAAGGTATATATCATGTCGGCAGGTGCGATAGGTCTTGTCACGCATGTTGATTTTGACAGCCGCGGCATCACAACATATAAATTTGAAGATTATACGCAGGAGATGCTCGCTGAGAACGAGGCAGTAAATAAAGACCCGTCATTTACTTACCAATACTGCATCGAAACCTTCAGCGAGCTGCTCGGAGATTTCCAAGATTGATAAAACACATTTTAAAATGAGGTATGCAATGAAAAAAGTAATTATTGATGTATTCGGCGCAGACACCCCCGATTCACTCATAAAGGGAGCGGCAAGAGCTACGCTTGAAAACGAAGACGTAAAAATACTTCTCCCCGGAGTGCCGCAGGTCATAGAGGATGTGCTTTGCGAATGTGAATATGATCCTCGGCGCATAGAGATACTGCCCGCAGAGCAGGTAATAACAAACGATGACGATCCCGTAAATGCAGTATTTCAAAAGCGTCGTTCGTCTGTCGTTACAGCGGCAAAGTATTTTGCGGAAAATGACGATTGCATCGGGTTTGCATCTGCGGGAAACACGGGAGCGCTGTTGGCTGCTTCAACCGCCTACGTCGGCAGACTTGACGGTATAGAGCGTCCGTCGCTGTGCACGTTTTTGCCCTCAAGCAAGGATAG
This sequence comes from Eubacteriales bacterium, assembly GCA_045120955.1. GTDB lineage: Bacteria > Bacillota > Clostridia > Oscillospirales > CAG-272 > JAZMZS01. Next base: position 54,008 of record JBGVFH010000071.1, read on the forward strand.
ATTTGTGTGTATGCTTGACTGCGGTGCAAATGTGGATTGCAAGCCGCAGCAGATGATACAGTTTGCGCTCATGGGCTCGGCACTTGTCGAGTGCTGTGTCGGGGTAAAAGACCCGACGGTCGCAATAGTATCAAACGGTACCGAGTCACGCAAGGGCAATTCGTTTACCCGTGAGGTGTATTCGCTGCTTGAAAAAATGCCGATAAATTTTGTCGGTAACATGGAGGCGAGAGATGCGCTATCGGGTAAATACGATGTAATGGTGTGTGACGGCTTTGTTGGGAATGTACTGCTGAAAAGCATCGAAGGCGCAGGTATGTTTACAGCTTCGGTCATGTTAAAGCATCTGAAGGCAAATATGCCCGAGAACACGGACCCCGCATTTTTGAAAAAAGCCCTCGGTGCGGCGATGGCAGAGATGGATTTTTCGAGCCGAGGCGGCGCCGTACTTATGGGACTGAAGAAAACCGTCATGAAAATACACGGAAACTCAAACGAGCGTACCGTACCCAATGTAGTAAAGCAGCTGCTCGATATTTCTGCGGGCGGATTTATAGACAGAACGAAGGAGCTTCTCCGAGCTGCGAAATAAACATAATTTGCATAGCAAAAAGCCAAAACCGCCGTGAGCGCCGTTTGAGCATTCGGGCGGTTTTGGCTCTGTACGTGAGAAAAATGAAAAATATTTAAAATATTTTGAAATTATAAGCCAAAAAAGACAAAAATACTATTGACAAAAACGCTCACAACGTGATACAATATGATGTCTAATTATGATGCACGACTGCGGCAAAGCGGTTTGTGCATGTGTAGTTGGAAAATAAAAGAAGACTGCATTTGCAGCAAATTTAAGAAGAAGGAGGAAAAACATGCCAACCTTTAATCAGCTCGTAAAATACGGACGCTCAAAGTCGGTTTACAAGTCAAAGTCACCTGCTCTTCAGCACGGCTTCAACTCTTTGACAGGTACACCTACCGACAAGTCTTCTCCTCAAAAGAGAGGCGTATGCACAAAGGTTACAACTACCAGCCCGAAAAAGCCTAACTCAGCTCTTCGTAAGATCGCCAGAGTAAGACTTACAAACGGAATGGAGGCTACTACCTACATTCCCGGTATCGGACACAATCTTCAGGAGCACTCTGTAGTTCTTATCAGAGGCGGAAGAGTACGTGACCTTCCCGGATGCCGTTACCACATCATTCGCGGAACACTTGATGCTCAAGGCGTTGCAAACCGCAACCAGAGCCGTTCCAAGTATGGTGCTAAGCGTCCGAAGAAATAATGGCACGGCCGTTATTTTAAAATAGACTGCCGTGCGATTACTCGCGCATGGTCGTTTGTGCCGTCTTTTAGAGTTTAAAGTATCAATCATGTTTTTCTTTGATATAAAAACCGAGATGAGCACTTGCGGAAGAAGTCTTTCGAGTACCTATGAACTCATTAAATATGAAGGAGGGAAGTAAACGGCCAAGAAGAGGTCAAATTTCCAAAAGAGATGTTTTGCCGGATCCGCTTTATAATTCAAAGCTCGTAACAAAGCTTATCAATAACATAATGCTCGACGGCAAGAAGGGTGTTGCTCAGAAGATCGTTTACGATGCATTCGAGATCATCAATGCAAAGGAAGGCGAGAATGCTCTTGACGTGTTCGCCGCTGCTCTTGAAAACATCATGCCCGTTCTTGAGGTTAAGGCTCGCCGTGTAGGCGGTTCTACCTACCAGGTTCCTATGGAAGTTCGTGCAGAGAGACGTCAGACACTTGGTCTGCGTTGGCTCACCGCTTATTCAAGAAACCGTTCGGAGAGAACTATGGCTGAGAGACTTGCCGCTGAGATCTTAGATGCTAAGAACAGCGCAGGCGGAGCTTTCAAGAAGAAGGAAGAAACGCACAGAATGGCTGAGGCTAACAAGGCTTTCGCTCATTACAGATATTAAGTCTTATATTGCTTAGATTAAGACCTGTTAAGGAGAAGAACTAATGCCAAGAGAATATTCACTGGAGCATACCAGAAATATAGGCATCATGGCTCACATCGATGCCGGAAAAACAACAACAACCGAAAGAATTCTGTTCTACACAGGTAAGACGCACCGCATGGGAGAAACTCATGACGGCGGCGCTACGATGGACTGGATGGAGCAGGAACAGGAGAGAGGTATTACAATTACCTCTGCTGCTACCACTTGCTATTGGAAGGGTAACAGAATCAATATCATTGATACCCCCGGTCACGTTGACTTTACCGTTGAGGTTGAGCGTTCGCTCAGAGTTCTCGACGGTTCCGTAACAGTTCTTTGCGCAAAGGGAGGCGTTGAGCCTCAGTCAGAGACTGTTTGGAGACAGGCTGACAAGTATCAGGTACCCCGTATGGCTTATGTAAATAAGATGGACATTACGGGTGCAAACTTCTACCGCGTTGTAGATATGATGCATGAGCGTCTTCATGCAAACGCAGTACCGATCCAGCTTCCTATCGGAGCTGAGGGCAGCTTCCGCGGAATTATCGACCTTATCAATATGGAGGCAGACGTATATTACGATGACCTCGGTAAGGATATGAGAGTCGAGCCTATTCCGGAGGATATGATTGAAAAGGCTAATGAGTACCGTACAGCTATGATAGAGAGCGTTGCGGAGACTGATGAAGCCCTGTTTGAAAAGTACTGCGAGGGCGAGGAGCTTAGTGTTGAGGAGATAAAATCCGCACTCAGAAAAGCTACTCTCGCAAACAAGATAGTTCCCGTTGTTTGCGGAACTTCTTACAAGAATAAGGGTGTGCAGAAGCTTCTCGATGCCATCATCGACTATATGCCTGCCCCCACAGACGTTCCCGCTATCAAGGGCGTCAACCCCGATACAGGTGATGAGGACGAGAGAATTGCAAGCGACGATGCTCCTTTCTCAGCACTTGCATTCAAGATCATGACAGACCCCTATGTAGGTAAGTTGTGCTTCTTCAGAGTTTACTCAGGAACGGTTTCTGCCGGAACTGCTGTATACAACTCTACAAAGGACAGCACCGAGCGTATGGGACGTATACTTCAGATGCACGCAAATGAGCGTAAAGACCTTGATATCTGTTACGCAGGTGACATCGCCGCTGTTATCGGTGTAAAGAACACCACAACAGGTGATACCTTCTGCGATGAGAAGAATCCTATCATCCTTGAATCTATGGAGTTCCCGGAACCTGTTATCAGAGTTGCTATCGAGCCCAAGACCAAGGCAGGTCAGGAAAAGATGGGTCTTGCTCTTGCAAAGCTTGCTGAAGAAGACCCGACCTTCCGTACCTACACCGATGAAGAAACAGGACAAACCATTATCGCCGGAATGGGCGAGCTTCACCTTGAAATTATCGTTGACAGACTTCTTCGTGAGTTTAAGGTTGAGGCTAATATCGGTAATCCTCAGGTTGCATACAAGGAAACCATCAAGAAGAAGGTTGACCATGAATGCAAGTACAAACGTCAGTCCGGTGGTTCAGGTCAATACGGTCACGTTAAGATCATTCTCGAGCCTAACGAAACAGGCAAGGGTTATGAATTTGTCAACGCAGTTACCGGCGGTGCGATTCCGAAGGAATTTATTCCTGCCGTTGATGCAGGTATTAAGGGCGCTATGCAGTCCGGTGTACTTGCAGGCTACAATGTAGTTGACGTTAAGGTTACACTTTACGATGGTTCTTACCATGAGGTAGACTCATCCGAAATGGCGTTCAAGATCGCAGGTTCTATGGCATTCAAGGAAGCTATGAGACTCGCAAACCCGGTTCTCACAGAGCCTATCATGAAGGTCGTAGTTACAATTCCGGACGAGTACATGGGAGATGTTATCGGCGACATCAACTCTCGCCGCGGACAGATCCTCGGTATGGACCCCGTTTCCGGCGGTCAGCAGGTTTCGTCTCTTGTACCTCTTGCTGAAATGTTCGGTTACGCAACAGCTCTCCGTTCAAAGACACAGGGACGCGGCGTTTACGCAATGGAGCCTGCAGGCTTTATGGAAGTTCCGAAGTCTATTCAGGAAAGCATCGTAAATCAGAGAGCAAAGAAGTAATTTCTTGCTTAATGATACAGCGGAATAGTGTTTCCGCATAGCACTTTTGATTTAAAATTTAAAAAATATAATTATTTTGGAGGATATTAAAAATGGCAAAAGCTAAATTTGAAAGAAACAAACCCCATGTTAATATCGGTACCATCGGACACGTTGACCACGGTAAGACAACTCTTACTGCTGCAATCACAAAGTTCCTCTCTCTCGGTGATGAAAACATCGAATTCATGGCATATGACCAGATCGATAACGCTCCCGAAGAAAGAGCAAGAGGTATCACGATCAACACCAGACACGTTGAGTACACAACTGAAGCAAGACACTATGCACACGTTGACTGCCCCGGACACGCTGACTATGTAAAGAACATGATTACAGGTGCAGCTCAGATGGACGGCGCTATTCTCGTTGTTGCAGGTACAGACGGACCTCTTCAGCAGACTCGTGAGCACGTTCTTCTTGCTCGTCAGGTTGGCGTTCCCGCAATCGTTGTTTTCATGAACAAGTGCGATATCGTTGACGACCCCGAGCTTCTCGACCTCGTTGAGATGGAGATCCGTGACCTTCTTTCTCAGTATGACTTCCCGGGCGATGATATTCCGATCATCCGCGGTTCTGCTCGTGAGGCTCTCACTTCTGAGAGCAGAGATGCAAACGATGCAGTTTATGCTCCTATCAAGGAACTCATGGACGCTGTTGACAGCTACATTCCTACTCCTGATAGAAAAGCTGACCTCGACTTCCTTATGCCCGTTGAGGACGTATTCTCAATTTCCGGCCGTGGTACTGTTGCTACAGGTAGAGTTGAGCGTGGTACTGTTAAGATGGGTGACGTTGTTGAAATCATCGGTCTTACCACTGAGAGAAAGCAGACAACAATCACAGGTCTTGAAATGTTCCACAAGCTCCTTGACTCCGCTGAAGCAGGTGACAACGTTGGTGCACTCCTTCGTGGTGTTGCTAAGAACGAGATCGAGCGTGGACAGGTTCTCTGCAAGCCCGGTTCTGTAAACCCCCACACAAAGTTCATGGGTCAGGTTTACGTTCTTACTGAAAAAGAGGGTGGACGTCAGAAGCCCTTCTTCTCAGGCTACAGACCCCAGTTCTACTTCAGAACAACAGACGTTACAGGTACTATCAAACTTCCTGAAGGTGTTGAGATGTGCCGCCCCGGCGACAACGTAAACATGGATGTTGAGCTTATCACTCCTATCGCTGTTGAAAAGGGACTTCGTTTTGCTATCCGTGAGGGTGGTAGAACAGTTGGTTCAGGCGTTGTTTCTGAAATCTACGAATAATCTTAACGGAGCATTTCGTTAATCTAGTTATGTCGGACGGGAGGCTCGCAAGAGTCTCCCGTTTTACATAATTTATCTTACATTCTTAAATTTATGCTGCGGCAAAAACGGTTGCCGCATATATTACAGTAATAATCTAAAAAATATCTTTGGGGAATGGTGAAATTCCATACCGGCGGTAAGTGCGATGCACAAGCCCGCGAACGCCATATGGCGCCGAACAGGTGAAATTCCTGTGCCGACGGTAAAGTCCGGATGAGAAAAGGTAAAAACATATTTTTGTGTTCCTCATCAATTCGAGGAACTTTTTGTTTTAAAAACAAATCATGGGATGTTTTACTCCCGAATATGCGTATTTTACTTCCCCTCCGATAGCGAAAGCTTAATTAATGGAGGAAAATGATAATGGAAAAATCAAACAAAAAAATAAAACAGTGTGTACTTATAGCATTTTTTTCGGCAATCGGATTTATACTGATGTTTATTGATATGTCCGTGCCGATAGTTCCGAGCTTTTTGAAATTTGACATATCCGAATTGCCCGCACTTTTGATGTCATTTATCTACGGACCTGTCAGCGGTATAGCTGTGTGTCTCTTGAAAAACGCACTTCATCTTACGATAACGTCAACGGGCGGAGTAGGGGAACTGTCAAACTTTATTCTCGGTGCCGTATTTTGCATTGTTGCAGGTTTTATTTATAAATATAAACGGACAAGAGCAGGCGCAATTATAGGCATGCTTGTCGGTTCTGCCGTAATGGGAGGTATTTGTTTTTTTACAAATCTCTATATTATGTACCCGTTTTATTATAACATCATTCCAAAAGAAGCGATACTCGGTATGTGTCAGGCGATATTGCCTTCGATAGATAGTATAGAAAAATCACTGTTGGTGTTCAACGTACCGTTTACGTTTGCAAAAGGTGTAATATGCTCGCTTGTAACCTTGCTTGCATATAAAAAACTCAAAAAAGCACTTAAAATTGAAAGTAAAAGATAAATACATAAATTGTATGAAACACACGGGAAGAAACCTTGCAGGAGTTTCTTCCCGTTTTCGTATATACGCAACCCCAACAAACCTCCTGCATGACCTTAAGCGCTTGCCTATAATATACCACCTTGAGGTTCGCTTAAACACGGATATAAAAATGTACACAATGCACAAAACTACGCTTTAAAATTGTGCAATAATAGAAGTTATGCAAAACCTATTGACGGTCACGCGACCGTGTGTTATAATCAAACTACGATAAGAAGAGAGATGAGGTTAGGACCAAGACCCACTTCGAAATCGAACGGCGAAAGCTGTATACCTATTAAAAGAGGGAGGTGCAAACGATGTGAATATTTTACCTGGTACTCTTATAGAAACCGGTAAACTGTCCGACGGGGATAGCCGAAAGATATTTGACAATATCTTTTCGTGCGGAGGACTTATGCTTTCTCAGGTATGCAACATGACAGGGCTTGAGCCTTATACGGTTCAAAACTGGGTAAAGCGCAGATATGTTACAAATCCCAGAGGACGAATGTACTCGCAAGATCAGTTTTCACGCATCGTACTGATAAATATGTTAAAGGAATCCTTGCATCTTGATATGATCGAGAGGCTGCTTTCCTATATAAACGGGCATCTTGATGATAACAGCGATGATCTGATCACTGATTCAGAGCTTTATCATATGTTTGTGTCCTTGCTTGTAAAAATGGGTTCGCAATATGATTGCACGCAGGCGCAGCGGATCTCAGAGGAAATAACGCAAAGCTACAGCGAGCCTGTCGCAGGCGCAAGAAAACGCCTCGTAAAGGTGCTTGTTATAATGGCGCAAACATATTTCTCGGCAGAGCTGAGACGCGGCGCTGAGATGCTGATGAACGAGCTTAGCTGATTTGTTCCACTTATTGTATTATGGAGGTTGATATTTATGCAGGCATGGTGGGATGCTCTTGACGTCTTGGGCAAAATATTTGCACTTATCGCTATTCCCTCGACGCTTATTTTAGTAGTGCAGACTATACTTATGTTTCTCGGACTCGGAGGTGACGGCGGAGCTGATGCCGTAGGGGAGGATATACCGTCAGAAATGCCGGATACTGATGTCCCCGGCGGAATTTTCGGAGATGACGTACCGGGAGGAACCGATATTGACGGAGATGTTTCAGAGGAGCCGGGACTTAAGATATTGTCGTTTCGAACGATAGTAGCTTTCCTTGCGGTTTTTGGTTGGGTAGGCATTGAACTGCTCAAGCTCGGAGCGGGCAGCGCTATAGCTATTACGGTCGGAATTGCAGCGGGGATCATTATCATGGTAGTTATGGCTCTGCTGATAAGGGAGCTGTTTAAGCTGCAATCAAACGGAAACGTCGATATGAGAAACGCTGTCGGTGCATCGGGAACAGCCTATATTCCGATACCCGCCCAAAGAAGTGGAAAGGGAAAGGTTACCGTTACATTTCAAAACACATCTTGTGAATGTGATGCGGTAACGGACGAGAAGGAGGACATACCGTCATACAGCGAGGTGCTCGTAATAGGCATCAGCGGCAAGGATACTCTCGTAGTTAAGAAAAAATAAAGAGCACGGGAGTGGATTTGCAAATGACAGAAGAAAAATACAAAGTATCGGATTTTATTTATGATTCGATGAAAAGCCTCAGACCGTATCTGCTGTTTAATGCGGCGGGCTATGTTGCATATGCGTTTACCGTCGGTCATATCATGTTGGATGAACAAGTATCGGTTGAAGCAAAAAACAGATATTTGTGCTTTTATTCCGCCGCTATGTTAGCTGCATTTTTGGCTGTTTTGTGCAGTCTTGCAAAGAATAATATAGCTCGGAAAACTGCTCTGATAAAAGCGTCAAGAGCGGATGATTTTGATGCAAAAGCGTATTATAAGAATACGGTCATAAGAAATATCTTACCGCTTTTTTGCGCAGGAATAGTTATACTTTTGCCATTTGCGATATTTTATATGCGTTGCGGCTACGGATATGAAAATTCGCTTGGAATTGAGAGGCTGTTTGCGGCAAATATGCTCTTTATGATACCGCTCGGCGGTATTTTGGGAGTGATAGTGCAAAACATTCTTTTCTCGGGTGTGTATTCTCTGTATCTGTATAAACTGCAATGCCGTGAGCTTGCCGACAGAATGTGGCTCAAGGATGCGCCAAAGCAGGAAAAGGTCGAGCTTAAGCCGCTGAAAAAGGATAATTACAAAAATTATTAAAAGATTTTTTAATAATATATTAGGACATCAAAGGAGGAAATTGTTATGGGTCCAATTATTATTTCATGTGTAGTCGCACTTGTCATCTTGATGATAATCATTTGGTTTTTTGCGCACTACAAACGCTGTCCTTCCGATAAGGTAATGGTTATTTACGGTAATATCGGTAAGAACAAAGACGGCACGAACAGAAGTGCAAAATGTATTCACGGCGGAGCTACGTTCATCTGGCCCGTGGTCCAGTCTTATGCATTCCTTGATCTTACACCTATATCCATTCAGGTCGATCTGAGAAATGCACTTTCACGCCAAAACATTCGTATTGATGTACCGTCCCGCTTTACCGTAGGTATCTCAACTGAGCAGGGAATCATGCAAAATGCCGCTGAACGGCTGCTCGGACTTAAGCTCTCCGAAATTCAGGAGCTTTCAAAGGATATCATCTTCGGTCAGCTTCGACTTATCATAGCAACGATGGATATCGAAGAGATAAACACAGACAGAGACAAGTTCCTAGTAGCTGTCAGCCGTAATGTTGAGACAGAACTGAAAAAGATCGGTCTTCGCCTCATCAACGTAAACGTAACCGATATTACGGATGAATCGGGATATATTACAGCCCTCGGTAAAGAGGCAGCGGCTAAGGCTATCAACGATGCAAAAAAGAGCGTTGCAGAAAAGGACCGTGACGGTTCGGTAGGTGAGGCGCAGGCACGCATGGATCAGCGTATCAAGGTGTCTGAGGCTGACTCCGTAGCTATCAAGGGTGAAAACGAAGCAAAAATGCAGATCGCAATGTCAGAGGCAGCACTTCGTGAGAAGGAAGCAGAGGCTATGAGAATTGCAACATCTGCAGAAAAGATACAGGCGGCTCGTGCCCTTGAAGAGGCGTATGCCGCAGAAAAAGAAGCAGAGGATGCAAGACGCACCAAGGAACAGGCAACTCTTGAGGCAGACGTTATCGTAAAAGCAGAGATAAGAAAGCGTGAGCTCGAGCTTGCTGCAGAGGCAGAGGCAGAGCAGATAAGACGCAAGGCACAGGGTGAGGCTGATGCTGTATATGCAAAAATGGTGGCTGAGGCGAAAGGTATCGAGGAGATGCTGCGCAAGCAGGCTGCAGGTTTTGCGGAAATAGTGCAGAGTGCAGGAGGAGATCCGAATGCCGCACTCAAGCTCATGATAGCAGATAAGCTGGAAGTGCTCATGCGTGTTCAGGTGGATGCTATCAAGAACATAAAGATAGACAAGGTTACTGTCTGGGATAAGGGAACTGGTGCTGACGGTAAAAACTCGACAGCAGACTTTATCTCGGGACTTATGAAGAGCGTCCCCCCGCTTGATGAGGTGTTCGGCATGGCAGGACTTTCTCTTCCCGAAATGCTCGGAAAGAAGCAGGAAGAGCAGGTAGAAGAGCCAAAGTCAGATGCTCCCATCGAAACCACAGCGTCGTCAGAGACAGAGGAAAACTAAACAACTAAACGCAGTTTATCCGATGCAGGTATGCTCCATATTCTGCATCGGATAAAAATTATGAGGAGAGCAGCGTCGTGAACAGATCGTTGAAGATACTTTTGAATGTAACGGAATGTATAGCTTCCACTGTGATATATATATTTATTACAGCTTTTTTGTACGCACTTAAACCTACAGAGGAGGCGGCATCAGATACATACCGCTTTAATATTTCACCGTATCTGAGCTTTTTGATAACGTTTTTTGCACTTTGTTCGCTTGTTCGTTTCTCATTTCTCTTTGACAAAGAAATGAAAGAAAAATTCGCCTCGGACGGTGACGGACTTTATACATACCGTGAGCATTTTCGTTTTTTGCTCGGTTTTGAAAAAACATGGATAGGACTTGTGTTTTCTGCTGTATTGTATTTGTGCTTGCCGCTTGAAATTTTGAGTATTCCGTTGTTTTACGGGACAGAACCAAGCATAGTTATCAAGCTCGCACTCTTTCCCCTTTATATGTGTATTGTCTTTGCCGTGCTGTTTTGGTCGTCTCGCTCTGCTGCACAATTCTGGTATGATGATTCTCGGCGTATAAAAACAAAAAAATTTTATACCGCTTCCAACCGTATCCGTAAGACCGTTATGCTGATAATTTCATATTCTGTCGGCGGCGCATTGTTTGTGTATCTGGGGCACAGGGTTAGTCTCGCAGTAATGACAAATTCTTATTTGATATCAAGAAAAGCTATTTGGGCTGTGTTACTTTTCATAGTATTTATAGTAGTTATTCCCGCACTTTACCGTCAGACAGGCTCTATACTGAAGCGAAAGAAATTTATAAAGAATTTGAAAAAAGTATGTGCGGAGCACCGTTGCTCGCTCTCAGAGATAAAGCGTCCGTACCGCTCGCTTTTTAAGCTGACTCACGGTTATGACTTCGACTTTGAACTAAACGGCACAAAATATGCGTGCAAGCTTCTGTACACCAAACACCGCCTGCGTCCGATCACTTTTTTTGAGAACGGAATGGCGGCACATGAAAACATCATAAAAGTAAAAAAGACAGAGCTGTTTCGAGTCAGATCGTGGTTTGAATACGGCTTTGATGCGGATGCGAAAAAGCTTTTGATAATCAATCCCATCCCCAAGACCGTGAACGTGAGCGAAAACGGAAAGACAGCCCTTATCGACAATGGCGACAGAGTAGGCGAATACAAGATCTACTCAGCTACTGCACTTGTCAACGCCATCGACAGAAATACACTCGAGAGATAATGACAGGAGACATGAGACAATGAACGAAAAAAAGACGAAAGAGAAGTGCTGACATACGATTACGTCACGGCTTATTTGCGAAGAAAAGTAAAAGAAGAAATTGTCTCAGTAATAATTGCGTCTGTGGCGGCTGTGTTTTGCTTTGCTTTTACTTTTATTGTCGGGACTATCATTATATCGCGAGAACCTACTATCGTTTCGGTTTTTTATAGTATTTTGTTTATTGTTATACTCAGGATGTATTGCCTTATGCTATATAAAGCTATGGATACCTATCTGCAAAAATGATCATGAACCGTGACGGATATTTTAAGGTTATAGAGGATACCGTAGTGCAAATAGGACCGAGCGAGCGCACAGGAAGATACAACCGGATATATCCGATATATTTTAAGGAAAACGGAAAAGCCATATGCAATACACAAAGATGGTATAAATATCTCTCTTAGGAAAGCAAGTGCATTCTTATTGTGTACGATAAAGATTACTATGCATTTAAATGTAATATTGTAGCGGTGTATCCGTCGATTATGTACAGATACGAACAATAAAGGAGAAGCTTATGTCCGAGTACAGAATATCAAACTCAATGTACAAAAGAATCAAGGAGAGAAAAATCAGGCTCTACCTCTGGCTTGGAGTATGTGCAGTTATCGAGATCTTTATTATTCTCTTGTGTATATATTGCGGCAGAGACGGAATGATTCTTTGCTGTCTGCTTGAGCCTGTATTTCTGTATCTTGTGTGGCGTTATCTCCGTCATAATATCAGAACCTTGTTTTTAAAGAATAAAACTGGTGTGCTCGAGAGGAAAATTTCCGATCGATGTGTCAACAGAAAGGGTGTTATCTCGGGTAACGCTTACGGTGGATGGAAAAGGGAAGTTGAGTATCTGCTAATTATAAGAACAGATAATAAAGAATACAGAATAGAGCTTCCCACAAAGGATTCATACCTTGCCTACAACGAGGGAGATGTGGTGCTATTTGCAGAATTTATGCCTTATCCTATCGTTACGAGCAGGACTCCATCACTGGCTGTGTGCCCTCAGTGCGCATCCCTTCTTCACTACGAGGACGGCGCGTGTCACAGGTGCGGTCTTGAGGATATATATCCCGATTTTTGCAAAACTCCGAAATGGGAGAGAAAGTGAGGAAATAAATTGAAATATCAAACAAGAGAACCCCTGGCGAGAAAGAACATTTACAATGAACTCGTACATGGATTTAATTTTGATATTGCGGGTGGTTGTATTACATCGATTGTTATCTCAGCTATGATGATTTTGATAATCAATCCCATCCCCAAGACCGTGAACGTGAGCGAAAATGGAAAGACAGCCCTTATCGACAATGGCGACAGAGTAGGCGAATACAAGATCTACTCAGCTACCGCACTTGTCAACGCCATCGACCGCAACTGCCTCGACAGATAGTCGGTACAAGGCACAAAACGATGTCTGCCACATCTATCCCATTATTCATCAAAGGAGAAACACCATGGTATGTTCCAAATGTGGAAAAATCGTATCTGATGTAACCGTTTTTTGCCCGAGCTGCGGCGAGTCTATCGACCGTAAAGCGCAACACGATGGGCTTGTAGTACATTCGGACGATTATTATCAAGTCAAAGACTACCAAAAAAGAGCAAAGTACGTTATGCTCTTTAATAATATCGTCATTTTTATGCGGCATGATATGGAGCTTGATATTCTCGCTTGGTGCAATATCAAAAGCGAATTCCGCAATAGAGCCTGAGATATCCGAGATGCGTCCGCCGTCTGAGAACGAGGAGATAGAAAAAGCAAGCTCAAAGATCAAAGCGGGAAAAATGATAGCTAAAATATCGGTCGGAGTCTTCATATTCAATTTCGTCTTAGGCATTGTTCTCGCTAAGCTGTTATATCTCTGACAGTTACAGCAAATGTGATAGAAAAAGTAGAGGGCAAAGGTAAAGATATGCACCGATAGCGTATCCGCAATGACGCCTATCGAAGATGCTTTCAAACTCAGCTTCACCGATGGGTTGCTTTCACTGAGCATATTTCCAACAATTTTTTTGAAATTAAAAAAATGCGAGAGAAAGCTTTTTTAAAAAAGTTTTTTCTCGCATTTTTGTTATCGAATAGGTAATTGAACGGATCCTCGCTCGCCGTTATGCACAGCTTCTGTAACAGAAAAACAACGGTAGGCGGGAGGATGGAGGCGGGCACTGCCCGCTTTGTTATTTTTGGTCTTCAACCTTTGGCAGACGGCAGTATGTCTGTGTCAGCTTTTTCATAATTCCTGCCAACCAAAAATTGATGCACTCGTCCTTTATTCTCCAGCACCAGTTTCCACCGAGCGTTGAGGGGGTATTCATGCGGGCGCTGTTGTCAAGTCCGAGCAGGTCCTGCATCTGCAGAATGCAGGTGTCAGCCGTGCTTTGCATAACGGCTTTTATCATTCCCCAGCTGTAGCCCTCGACCTCGTTCAGCCTCAAATATTTTTTTGCGTACTCGACCTCTGAGTCAGCTGCATCGTTTATCCATCCCATGATAGTGTCGTTGTCGTGAGTACCTGTATAGACTACACAGTTTTTTTCGTAATTATGCGGCAGGTATTCGCTGTCTCCGCTTGAGTCAAAAGCGAACTGAAGCACCTTTATACCCGGAAAACCACAGTCACTCAGCAGTTTTCTTACCGACGGAGTGATAAAGCCGAGGTCCTCGGCGATGATCTCGGTTTCGCCGCAGCTTTGTTTGATAGCGTCAAACAGCTTTATACCGGGACCCGTAACCCATTTACCGTCCTTTGCGGTCTTGTTTTTGTAGGGTATCTGATAATATTCTGCAAAGCCGCGGAAATGGTCTATGCGAATAATGTCGAACATTCCCGTCATAGCCTTCATTCTTCTGCAAAACCATTTATATCCGTCCTCTGACATTCTGTCCCAATCATATATGGGATTTCCCCATCTCTGTCCGTCCTCCGAAAAGCTGTCGGGGGGACAGCCTGCCACATGAGTAGGGCAAAGCTCCTCATCAAGCTTGAACAGTTGAGTGTTTGCCCATACATCTGCGCTGTCATACGCCGTGTATATCGGCATATCACCTATTATTTTGATATTTTTGGCATTTACATATTTTTTGAGGTCACTCCATTGAGAAAAAAACAGATATTGCTGCATAAGGTACAGCGAAATGCTGTCCGAATGTTCCTCTTTGAAGCTTGCTAATGCTTGTGCATCTCTGTTTTTGTAGCATTGGGGCCACTCGTTCCATGCTTTTCCGCCGTGTGCGTCCTTGAGCGCCATGAAAAGCGCATAATTGTCAAGCCATGCAGAATTTTTGGCGCAAAAGGCAGTAAACTCTGGGTTTGACTTATCAAAGCGTGAATAAGCAATATCGAAAATGCTTTTGCGGTTGTGATAGACCCAAGCATAGTCGACCTTTTCGATGTCTTGCGTGTATTTTGATTTTTTCAGCTCAAATTCTGTGAGCAGTCCCATTTCGCAGAGTATATCGAGATCTATAAAATACGGGTTTCCCGCAAAAACGGAAAAGGACTGATACGGCGAGTCTCCGAAGGAGGTCGGTGTTGTCGGCAGCATCTGCCACAGCGACTGTCCTGCCTCGGAGAGAAAGTCCGCAAACCTGTATGCGGGCTTGCCCATGCTTCCTATTCCGTAGTCTGAGGGAAGGGATGATATATGCATTAAAATTCCGTTTTTTCTCATTGTCTTGTGTCTCCGGATAAGTGTGTTTGTGATATGAGTTTACGCTTCTTTTTTCATAAACATGATACTATAATACCACTTTTTTTGCATAATTACAATATTAAAATGCATATTTATCCTTTTACTGCGCCTGCAACTATACCCTTTACAATGCTTTTTTGGCAGAACAGATAGAAAATAATGATAGGAATGATGCTTATTATTACCATTGACATCATAGCTCCGATATCCTTTAGTCCGTAGCCTGCGTTAAGGTATTGTATCTGTATCGGAATGGTTCTGTATTTGTTGAGATCCAGCACTCTGTACGGCAACAGATAATCGTTCCATATCCACATAAGCTCCAGGATGCTCACCGATACGACGGTCGGCTTCATTATCGGAAGGACCACACTGAAAAAGGTGCGGATAGGTCCGCAGCCATCTATTGTTGCCGCTTCTTCTATCTCGAGCGGAATGCTCTTGACAAAACCCGAAAACATGAAAACCGCAAGCCCTGCACCGAAGCCGAGGTATATGACGATGATACCGAGAGGGTTGCCAAGACCTAACCTGTTTGCAAGCTGAGGTAATGTATACATTACTGTCTGAAAGGGAACTACCATAGACACTATGCACAAAAGATAAAAGAATTTACTTGTCCTTGAGTTTCTGCGCGTGATATACCATGCGCACATAGAGGTGCACAGCAGGATCACAAATGTAGACGCAACCGTGATAAAGACAGAATATAACACCGCACTGTAAAATGGGTAGTTGCCGCTTGCCATGCCGTTTACATAGTTTTCAAATCCCACAAAGCTCTCTCCGGTAGGAACTGAGAAAGGTGAGCGTGATATTTCATTGCGGCTTTTAAAGGAGTTTATGAGCACGACCGCAATAGGCATGATATACACAACTGATATAACGGAGAAGAGAATTGTGAGCAGCGTATTTACATGCTTGTTTGTGCCCGGCTTTTGAGACGGGTTATGCTTTTCTTTGGTCATTGCTGTATCTCCTTTTTCTTTGTAAGTCTCAACTGCACAAGAGAAATTATGACAACAAAAACAAAAAATATGATGGATTTTGCCTGAGCGGTACCGTTGGCTGAGAGATATGTCTCGTTGAACTGATCTACTATATTTCTTGCAATCGTGGAGGCGGTCTGTATGGTCTGACCGTTTTCGAGAACTACGCTCGGATTTGACGAGGTGATGAGTGCCGCATTTTGGTCATAGAGCTTAAATGAGTTTGTGAGTGTCAGAAATGTGCATATAGTAATAGAGGGACGCACTATCGGGATGGTGACCTTGAACAGGGTCCTTGCGGGAGAGGCACCGTCTATTTTTGCCGCTTCTATCAACGTTTCGGGTACACTTTGCAATCCTGCTATATATATTATCATCATATACCCGATCTGCTGCCAGCACATAAGAATGATAAGTCCCCAGAAGGCGTTTTGAGTGTTAGAGGTTACGTTCATGCCGTAGTTTGCAAGTATTCCGTTTAATATGATCTGCCATATAAAGCCAAGAACGATACCGCCGATAAGATTTGGCATAAAAAACACGGTTCTGAAAATGTTTGTTCCCCTTATTGCTCTTGTCAGCACATACGCAACGGCGAATGCGATTATATTTATGAGAAGAACCGAAACCACGGTAAACAAAGCGGTAAAACCGAATGAATACCAAAATTGCGGGTCTGAGAAAGCTTTGACATAATTCTCAAAACCCACAAAGCGCAGCTTTTGTACTGTGCGGAATTCGAAAAAAGAAAGGTATATTCCCCATAAAAACGGAATGAGAAAACCTATGCAAAACGTAAGTGCCGTAGGAAGAAAGAAAATCGGAGAATATTTTGAGAGATGAGATTTGCTTTTCTGACGGCGGACTTTGCCGTTTGCGTGCTTAGTCTGCCTTTTATCCACAGAAGCATTGTTGTTCATGCAGTACCTCCTTGTTGTTTTTTGCACGACTCTGTTTTAAAGCTGTATATGCAACCGAAAGAGTTTGCTCTTTCGGTTGCATACGGATATTCAGTGAGTTTTGTTATACTCGCTTGCCCATCCTGAGATAAATGCATTTTTCACGTCATCCCAAGTGCCCGTACCCTCAGCATAAGCGGTAAGTGCGCCGCCTACACCGTTTTTCCATGTGTCAGAGGGAATGGTGGAAAAGTACCATGCCACAGGAGTTTTGCCGCTGTCAATATAGGCGTTTGCATCCTTTACAAGGACGTTTGATGACTCTTTTGCCGCTTTAAACGGAGATACAAATCCCATCTCCTCGGCGAGTGCCGCAGTACCCTCGTCGCTTGTCACCACCCAATAAAGGAAGTCGAGCGTAGCCTTTATATCCGTCTCTGACGCATCCTTGTTTACGCACCAATAGTTCTCTGAGCCCGTGCACAGTGCTTGATTTTCCTCCCCTTCAACTCCTATATATATAGGGATAATTCCTATCTCGTCCGTGTCGAGCTTGCCCTCGCCTGTAATATCATTTACAGCCCAAGTTCCGTTTTGATAAAATACCGCTTTCCCGCTTGAAAATTCAGCCACGGCATCATCTCCCGTTTTAGTAGCTATCTGATTTTTGTTGCAGGTCGCATTGTTTATATAAAGATCCCATATAGCTCTGTAATTGTCAAGGTACTTTCCCTTAATGGCAGGGCTAGAGATGATGTTTTCATCCTTGTATTCGTAGTATATCGGTACATTTGCGAGATGAGTCTTAAAGCGCCAGTCGGAGGAGCCGTCCATTCCGGCGGATGTGAACGCTCCGTCTACACCAAGCTCCGTCTTGTGAGCCTGTATCTGTTCTGCGACGGTCTTTAGCTTTTCAAAGTTATTTATATCCTCGACGTTTTTTACGGTTGAGTAATCAGCCGAGAAATATTTGTTTAGAACGGTTTTGTTGTATATAAGTCCGTATGACTCGACTACGTATGCAATACCGAGCACCTGATCGTCTTCCTTGAGCGCAAACTCATCACTTGTCAGCTCTGAGTAAAGTGCGGATGATGAAAGATCATAACAATAGTCCTTCCAGTTTGACAGCCCTACAGGACCGTTGACCTGAAACAGCGTAGGAGCGTTCGTCTTTGTAATCTCAGATGTGAGAGTCGCCTCGTATTCGCCCGAAGCGGCTGTCAGTACCGTGACAGCTACTCCCGTTTTGTCCGTGTATGTCTTTGCGAGCTTTTGCCATGCATTATTTTGCTCGGGCTTGAAGTTCAGATAGTATACTTTTCCATCACCTGCATTTTGGCTTGAATTAAAGCATGATGAAAGAACAGATGCCGGCATGATTATCATTAAAGCGGCAAGAAATGCATAAATAATTTTTTTCATTTATCCTCCGTGTGCAGCTTGCAGTTTTTCTTTGTTTGAGCGTTTTTTCGTTACGCTATTTATTATGTGCATTTTTTTGATATTTACTATTGACAAGTAAAAAAATTAATAATATAATACACATGAACAATTATTCATATGTTTGAGTGAGGTGAAACGCATGAGTGAAAAAACAAATGCCAATATCAAAAGCGGCCTTTGTGACAATGAAGACACATCAGAGCAAGATACGTCATTGTCTGCAGGCTTTCAGGGGGACGAATGCTGTGATTAT
This sequence comes from Eubacteriales bacterium, assembly GCA_045120955.1. Classification (GTDB taxonomy): domain Bacteria; phylum Bacillota; class Clostridia; order Oscillospirales; family CAG-272; genus JAZMZS01. The sequence goes on from JBGVFH010000071.1 coordinate 72,652, forward strand.
ATGCACGCACACAAGGTCATTATCGAGAGCATAAAGGAGCAGATGCCGAGCGAGGAGACATTGCTTGACCTGTCAGAATTTTTTCGTGTGTTCGGAGATAGCACGAGAATAAAAATACTGTACGTTCTTTTTGAGAGCGAGATGTGTGTCTGCGATATTGCAAGGCTGGTGTCAATGACTCAGTCCGCTATCTCCCATCAGCTAAAGATATTGAGGCAGATGCGGCTGATAAAGTCGAGACGGCAGGGAAAGACCGTGTTTTATTCGCTTGCGGATGAACACGTCAGGAGCATAATATTCGGCGGTATGGAACATATATCAGAGTGATTTTTGGAGGTACGACATGACAAAAACTTATAAAATTATAGGTGTTGACTGCGCAAACTGCGCCGCAAAAACAGAGGCGAGAATATTAAAGATAAAAGGAGTCAATGACTGCTCGATATCTTATATGACGCAAAAATTGTATCTTGAGGCTGATGACGAGCGATTCGAAAGTGTGCTGCAAGAGGTATTGCGTGTTATAAAAAAGTATGAGCCGGACTACAAGGTGATACTCTGAAAGAGGAAAATGTATGGCTGAGATATATCGAGAAAACAAAAAAGAAATATTAAAGATAGCGGCAGGTACGCTGACGCTTATTTTGGCTTTTGCGTTAAATCTGCCGACAGACGGAGGCTTTGCGTGGGTATATTTTGTACCGTATATTATTTGCGGCTTTAACACTTTATACAAGATGGTACGAAACATTTTGCGTCTTGATTTTTTTGATGAGAATTTTCTCATGGGCATAGCTACTATAGGTGCGCTGTGTACGGGCGAATATCCTGAGGCGGTGCTTGTAATGCTGCTTTACAAGGTAGGGGAGCTTTTTGAGAATATCGCAGTTTCCAAAACCAGAAAAAGCGTGGCGGCTCTGAGCGAGATATGTCCGCAGAGTGCATGTGTTTACCGTGGTGAAAATTTGGTATGTGTGCCTGTAGAACAGATAGAAATATCCGACATTCTGGCTGTAAAGGCAGGGGAACTGATACCTGTTGACGGCGAGATATGTGAGGGTGTCACAACGCTTGATGCCTCAGCTCTTACGGGAGAGTCGCTTCCGCAGGAAAAGTCGGCAGGAGACAAGGTGTACTCGGGATGCATCAACATCAGCGCCTTTATCAAGGTGAGAGCGGAGAAAAAGGCAGCAGACAGCACCGCCGCAAAAATACTTGAAATAACAGAGAATGCGGCACGGAGAAAAGCGAAAACCGAAAAGTTCATTTCAAGGTTTGCACGCATATATACGCCTGCCGTGGTTTTGGCAGCCGTTGCGCTTGCATTTATCGGACCGTGCTTTACGGGGGACTACGGTGCTAATTTTATACCGTGGCTGCACCGTGCGCTTATATTTCTTGTAGTGTCATGCCCGTGTGCCCTTGTAATAAGTGTGCCGCTCGGATTTTTTGCGGGTATAGGTGCTGCCTCAAAGCAGGGAATACTCATAAAAGGCTCGGGCTTTGTTGAGGCACTGTCAGAAGCGCACACGGCAGTCTTTGATAAAACGGGAACTCTCACAAACGGCAATTTTTCCGTCGTAGGAGTTACCTGTACGGCAGAAGTGAATGCTGATACGATTTTGCTCTATGCGGCATCGGTAGAAGCCGCCTCAAACCACCCTACGGCAAAGGCAATAGCAAAAAGCGTCGGCGATAAGCTTGCTTGCTCGGATATAAGCGAGACGGCGGGGGAAGGTATCACTGGCATTATAGACGGAAAACGCATCGCATGCGGAAATCTCCGCCTTATGCAAAGAGAAGGCATTGATATAGGCGAGGATAATAGCGGCAATGATGCTTCAAGCGTCGTATATGTCGCATATGACGGCAAGTATTGGGGTCATATTGAGCTGTCCGACACACTAAAGCATGATGCCGCCGAAACGGTAGCGGCGCTCGGTGAGATAGGCATAGCAAGAACGGTAATGCTCACCGGAGATATGCAAAGCGTTGCGGCTCAAATATCCGAGAAAGTAGGGATAGATGAGTACATAGCATCTCTTTTGCCGCATCAAAAGCTTGAGCATATCGAGCAGATGTGCGCACGACTTAAAAAAGGTCAAAGACTGATATATGCAGGCGACGGAATAAACGATGCGCCCTCGCTTTCACGTGCGGATATAGGAATAGCCATGGGTGGGCTTGGAAGCGATGCGGCGGTCGAGGCTGCTGACGTTGTACTCATGGACGACGATATTTCGAAGATCGCAAAGGCTGTCGATATATCAAAGAAGGCAATGAGGACCGTGCGTTTCAATATTGCATTTTCTCTTGCTGTAAAGGCTGTCGTTATGTTGCTCGGTGTCGGGGGTGTTGCGGGAATGGGACTTGCGATATTTGCGGATGTCGGTGTTTGCGTGATAGCAATAGTAAATTCGATGTCGTTGCTTTCGTATAAGACAAGGGTATAAAATGAAACAAAAAGGGTACGGAAAATACCGAATATTTTCCGTACCCTTTTTTCAGCTTTTATGTGACAATAATTGAAACGAAATGCGTATTTAGATGCGTGTCTAACAGCAGATGACAAAAAACAAAGAGAAAAAACATCATCTGCCAAAGTATAGCAAAAGTTTTCCACAACGGTTGTGTGAAAAATGTGCAAAACTTGAAGCACTTTTCCGCATTGCAATGCGGTTTTGTTTTTTTGAGGAAAAAATTCGGGAAAGTTTTGCACATTTTCTGTCTCTCGATACCTGAGTGTCGTGTGCGATTTTATGTTAGAAAAATATAAAAGGAGAGCTACTGCACCTTGATGCTTTTTTCATCTACCGTATGAAGCTTAAACCAAAAATCTGAACCGTGACCTATTTTACTGCTGACACCGAAAGCGGCATTGTGAGCATCAAGTATATCCTTTACAATAGACAGCCCGATTCCCATGCCTAACTCGGAGCGCTTGTGATAAGCGTCAGCACGATAGTATCTCTGCCATATATGCGGCAGCTTTTCGGCTTCTATTCCGTCACCCGTGTCGTATATATCTATTCTTACGACAGACTCGGCATTTGTTTGCGAGACAAACACCTGCTTGTCCTCGCCCGTGTAGTTTACCGCATTTCCTATGAGGTTGTAGAGCACCTGAGATATCTTTTCCTTGTCAGCAAAAACGAACGCATCCTCCTTGGCATCAAGCATAAAGGTGTAGCCCTTACATTCGTTTAGCTTTTCAAAGCGTGCGACGGTTTCCCGCAAAAGCTCCGTTATGCAAAAGACCTGACAGTTGAGCACCCTTGCGTCCTTTTGCGCTTTTGAGACCTCGAGCAGATTATTTACAAGAGAGCTGAGCCTTTTAGTTTCGTCAATGATGACCTGTACGTTTTCGGAAGTGTTCTCTCCCGGAATATCACGCATGACCTCTGCATAGCCGTTGATCATGGTCAGAGGCGTGCGTAGATCATGCGAAATGTTTGAAATCAGCTCGTTTTGCAGTTTTTCAAGCTTTGAAAGCTCCGTGCAGGCATAAGAAAGCGTCTCTGACAGCTCGTCTATCTCCCTGCACCCGCCCCCTTCAAAGGCAACGTCGTATTTTCCTTTTGCAAGCTGTTTTGCGCTGTCGTTGATTTTTGATATCGGTTTTGATACCTTGTTAGAGAAGAGAAGGGCAACCGCAAGAGAAAATGCGATGCACAAAATGCTGATAATAAAGAGCTGTATTTTTATTGTTTCGCTCACCGTGTCAACAGGTGTGAGTGAGCAATCAAAAAGTATCAGATAATCGGTACCCGACTCCGAGCTTGTGATCCTCGAATATACCAGCCGCACGATGCTCGACTCAGCCTTTTGTTTTTTTTGAGTGAATTCGTCGGTCTCTCCGCTATGCGATCGGTCGCTGTTCGGAGAGGGAAAACCGTCGGGTATGCTCGAAAACGCTTCTGTGTCGGTCGGCAGCGTAGGCTTGTCTGTATTGCCGACCCCTTGATCTCCTACTGCGATATCTGAAAAATCAAGGGTGTAGCTGTATGTTCCGCCGTTTGCCTTCGTTTTTTCATATATGTCGGATATCATATCCGAGCTGAAATGACCGATTATGCTGTTTGGGTGCTCGCTTGAAGCGGCAAGCTGTTCGGCTTTTGACGAGTAGACTATCACACTTATGTTTTCTTCAGATGCAATTCCGTCTGTATATGTTTGTATCTCCTCTTCGCTCATGCCTACGTATCCGTCGGCGGCGCTTGAGAGACTGTTTATTGTAACGTGATAGTAAAACTCATCAAGAAAAATTATCTGAAATACCCACAAAAGAGAAATGGTGAAAATACAAAGAGCCGCAAGATAAGCAAAAATTTTAAATTTAAGCGAAAGCTTCTTCTTGTACTTGCTCGTTGTGACGGAGTTATTTTTGGGGGACTCGTTTTCTTTATTTTTTCGGCGCATCAAATCTGTATCCAACTCCTCGCAAGGTTACTATAAATTTGCTGTATTCTCCAAGACTGTGGCGAAGCAGCTTTATATGAGTGTCAAGCGTTCTGTCTCCGCCGAAAAAATCATATCCCCAGACCTCGCATATCAGCTTTTCTCTTGTCAGAGCAATATTTCTGTTGCGGACAAGATAAAAAAGAAGCTCATATTCCTTCGGAGAGATGCTTATGGGTTCGCCGTTTATATATACTATTCTTGCGGTGAAGTCTATCTTCAGCCCCTCCGCCTCGTATGTTTCGTTTCCGCCTTGCTTTTCTTCTGCGTCCGTCCTTGCGTTTCTGCGTTTGAGTATGGCGTCTATTCTCAGCATCAGCTCTTTAGGAGAAAAGGGCTTTACTACATAGTCGTCTATCCCAAGCTCAAAGCCGTTTATTTTATCGTATTCCTCTCCCCTTGCCGAGAGCATGATTATCGGGACGTTGCTGTTTTTTCTTATCTCTCTGCAAGCGGAAAAGCCGTCAAGCTCGGGCATCATTATGTCCATAATGATGATGTCAAACTCATACTGACGGCACATTGCAAGTGCGGCAAGACCGTCTGCCGCCTCGTATATCTTATGTCCGTCAAATTCCGCATATTTCTTTATAAGTTCTCTTATTTTAACCTCATCGTCTACAACAAGAATGTTATACATTTACTGCCTCCCTTGCAATATAACACGGTGATAAATGCGCAAATCGGTGCGAAAAAACATGAGCTTTCCGCACCGCCTGCACTATATTTAAAAAACTTTAACTGCTTTGCCTTTGCTGTGTCATGAAGCGGGCACGTACTCGTAGCAGGTGAGGGTGACTTCCGTATGATATTCACGTCCGTTTTCTGTTCTTGCAACGGTTGCTTTTATCGTGTCACCGACCTCATGCTCGGCAAGAATGCTCTTTATGTCCGACATTGTCGATACGGATATGCCGTCTATAGATACAAATCTGTCATCCTTTTCAAGCTCGGTATTCTTGCCGGGATCGTCTACATAAACGCCGGCTTTTACCGTATAATACTTAAAGCCCTGTACATATGTCATATCCTTGTCGTACGAATATACGGTAATGCCGAGGCTGACCTTGCCCTTTACATAGCCGTATTCGATAAGCTGAGAAGCAACATCAAATGCGTGGTTTATCGGAATAGCAAAGCCGAGTCCCTCAATGGTTGTCTCTGATGAGGAAGATGAGGATTTTGCATTTACAACACCGATAAGCTCCCCTGCCATGTTAAAGAGTCCTCCGCCGGAGTTTCCGGGATTTACGGCAGCGTTTGTCTGGAGAAGCACCATTTTCTGTCCGTCTATCGTTATCTCACGGTTGAGTGCGCTGATTATTCCGTTTGTAACCGTTCCGCCGAGAGAACCGAGAGGATTTCCTATTGCGATGACATCTTCTCCGAGCTTAATTGCGTCGCTGTCACCGAGAGTAGCGGCACTCAATCCCGTTGCGTCTATTTTTATTACCGCAACGTCTGACTCTTCATCTGCACCGACTACGGTTGCCTGGTATTGCTGTTCATCTGTCGTGCGGACATAAATAGTGTTTGCGCCGTTGACGACATGGTTGTTGGTGATGATATATCCGTTTTCGCTGATGATAACACCCGAGCCTGCACCGCTTGTAACGTATTGACCGTAGAACTGTGACTCTTGAATGTTCTCTGTCACTATCTCAACTACCGAGTTTCTGACCGCAGCGATAACGTCCGTCATGGTGGTGTTTTGTGTGGTGGAGCCTTCGACCTTGTTTATGTTTACGGGAGCATTTACCTCATTGTCGGAGATATCGGCGGACGAGTCATCTGCTCCTTTGTCATTTGAACTGTCTGTATCGGAATAGTCGGGGTCATTTATAAGGAAGCTGTACGCAAGATATGCACCTCCTATACCTGTAGCTCCTGCCAATATGATGCAGGAAAGTATGACAGCTGCGACCTTTAATGCGCCGCTCTTTTTCTTTGCCTTCTTTTTGGGTTGATTTTCAGCGTTGGCACCGTATGAGGGGTCGTTTGAAAATGTATAGCTCGCCTGTGCTCCGCCGTCATTTCCGCCTCTGAAATATGGGTTTGAGTACGGGGTGTTTTGATACTGTCCGTGAGAGCCGACGCCCATGCCGGACGGAGCGCTTGCCTGCGATGCTTGAGAGGTACCGGTGTTTGCTTGAGTGCTTTGTTGATCGTTACCTCTTTCGCATGCACTCTGCTCGCTTGTTATCGGTTCGTATACGTTATCTGTAAGGTTGCTGTTTTTTTGTGTGTTCTCGGCTATGTCCGAATTGTTGTTATCATTTTGATTGTTTGAGTTGTTTATGTTGTATTCCGCCATTTTATTGCTCCTCTCTACAAATTTTGACTTGTCGTCAAAATCAGCTTTTAGGCTTTCACTGTTATTAGTATATCCGTAAAATGTGACGGTTTTATGATTGTTGAAAAAATAATAGTTGAATAATGAACGAACAACTCATGCATTCACTGCACAGAGGCATATAAAGCGCCGACTCTTAATTTCTTTGGCTGTCAAGGTAGTTTTGCAGTATTATCTGAGCGCTGAGAGTGTCTATGACCTGCTTGCGTTTTTTGCTCTTTATGTCTGTGATGGAAAGCATCCTGTGCGCCTGCATGGTGGAGAGACGCTCATCATAAAGGATTATCTCGCTGTCGGTGTGCTCCTTCAATATCTCAACAAAAGCCCGCACCGTTTCCGCGCGCCATCCCTCGCTTCCGTCCATGTTTTTTGGCAATCCCACAACTATTTTTTCGCATTTGTTTTCTTTTGCAGCTTTTGCTACCTCTTCGGCGGTGCTTTTCATCCCTCCGGGAGAGATATAACCGATGCCCGAAGCAAGAAAACCCGTTTCGTCCGAACGGGCAAGCCCTGTCCTTTTGTCTCCGTAGTCAACTCCGAGTATTTTTGGCATATTTCTTTATCCTTTACATTATTTCTTCAGAAAAACTTTTTATTATTCATTCTTCACTTATACAATCAGCATTGCGTCTCCGAATGAGAAAAATCTGTATTTCTGCTCTACGGCGGTTTTGTATGCGTCCATCACAAATTCTTTTCCCGCAAAGGCGGAAACAAGCATGAGAAGTGATGACTCAGGCAAATGAAAGTTTGTGATGAGCGCATCGGTCGCCTTGAATTTGTATCCGGGATAGATAAATATTTTTGTTTGCTCGGATACGGGGTGTACCGTTCCGTCCTCGCTTGCCGCAGACTCAATGGTGCGGCATGATGTTGTGCCCACACATATGACTCTGCCGCCGTTTTTTCTGCGTTCGTTGATAATGTCAGCCGCCTCTTTGGTCACTGTGATAGTCTCTGCGTGCATGACATGGTCTGTTATTTTATCTGCCTTGACGGGGCGAAATGTACCGAGCCCCACATGGAGCATTACGGGTACGACTGCCGTGCCCTGCGCTTTTATTTTATCGAGAAGCTCCGTCGTAAAATGAAGCCCCGCCGTCGGCGCCGCGGCACTTCCGCGCTCGTTTGCATACACGGTTTGGTAGCGCTCGTTTGGATTGTCTGTTGAATGGATATACGGGGGCAGAGGCATAGCGCCTACCTCGTCAAGCAGAGCAAAAAATTCATCGTTTGGTGAGTATTCAAATCTTATCTTTCTGTTGCCTTCTTCGACTATATCAACGACCTCTGCACGGAGCACTCCTCCTCCGAACTCAAATCTCCGCCCGACCTTGGCACGTTTGCCGGGGCGGGTCAGGCACTCCCACGTGTCTTTTTCTTCGCATTGCTTTAAAAGCAACAGCTCAATGCTTTTCTCGGGGGATCCCTCGGCGTTGCCGATAAGGCGTGCGGGTATGACCTTTGAGTCGTTTATAACAAGGACGTCCTCTGGGCGAATATACTCGGTTATGTCATGAAAGATACGGTGTGCAAGCGTTTTCTTTTCTCTGTCAAGACACATCAGGCGTGAGCCGTCACGATGCTCTGCAGGATGCTGAGCTATCAGCTCTTCGGGAAGGTCGTAAAAAAAGTCGCTTGTAAGTAGCTGTGTATCTATTCTTGTGTTTTCTATCATTATGCTTTTCACTTTCTGTTATACTGTCATATACTGAAAGAAGACAGTAATTCTTACAATAAATTATATACTATCAAGACTTATTTTTCAAGAGATTTTATCATACAGGAGAAAAACATATGAAAAAAACATATGCGAAAACAAAGAAAAAAATCTTTGAAGGGGTTGCTACCGCTCTGATAACCCCGTTCAAAAACGACAGAATAGACTACACGGCATTTGAAAATCTTATCGAGCGGCAGATAGAGCTTGGGGTGAATGCGTTGCTTTTCTGCGGAACGACAGGGGAAGCACCGACACTCAGCGAAAAGGAAAAGGCAAATATTTTCACCTTTGCAAAGAAAACGGCAGGGGATCGTGTACCGCTCATATTCGGAAGCGGCACCAACTCCCACGCCGCCACCATGCGGCTCTGAGCCCGTGCGATAGAGTGCGGCGCCGATGCGCTTTTGTGTGTGACTCCGTATTACAACAAGGGCACACCGAGAGGGATAGTTACGGCGTTTTCCGAGGTATGCTCGCTCGGGGCACCCGTTATTTTATATAATATTCCGTCGAGGACAGGTGTGGATGTTGATATGGATATGCTAAAGCAGCTCTCGGAGGAGGAAAACCTCTGCGCTATAAAGGAATGTGCGGGTGTTAGCCGTATCAGCAGCATATGTGCGGAATTTCCCGATAAGTACGCAGTATATTCGGGAAATGACGGTGAATTTTTGCCCTCGCTCAGTGTAGGGGCAGTGGGAGTTGTCAGCGTTATGTCAAATCTGTATCCGGAGCTTATTTCGGGCATATACAAGGATTTTTGCGCAAACGACAATCAAAACGCAAGAAAAAAGCATCTTATGATGCAAAGACTGAATTCCTTGCTTTTTTCCGTTACAAATCCCGCCCCGATAAAATACGCAATGAGCATAAGGGGACTGTGCGAAAACACGCTTCGTCTGCCTCTTATGCCTGTCGAGGGAGAAATTTGCAAAAAAATAGAGAATGAAATGAAAAAAATCGAACAAAACATTTGACTTAACGACCGTTTGCGGTTATAATAGATAAGTAAATGATAAAATGCGAAACAATGTGCATTTTGCAGTTTTTCGTGAAAGGACTTACAAATGAATTCTGAGAAGATAAAAATGCTCAAGAAGACTGCCGCAGAGGTACGTCTCGGAATACTTGAGGGTGTTTACAATGCGGGCAGCGGACATCCGGGCGGCTCGCTTTCGGCAGCTGACGTGATGACATATCTTTATTTTTGCGAGATGAATATCGACCCGCAAAATCCCAAAATGCCGAACCGTGACAGATTTGTTCTGTCAAAAGGACACGCGGCGCCCCTTTACTATTCGGTGCTTGCAAACAGAGGTTACTTCCCCAAGCAGGACCTTGCCACCCTGCGCAAGCTTGACAGCTACCTTCAGGGACATCCCGATATGAAGCACACCCCCGGCGTTGATATGTCGACAGGTTCGCTCGGACTTGGCATTTCGGCGGCGTGCGGTATGGCTCTTGCAGGAAAAATAGGTAAGTATGATTACCGTGTTTATACAATGATAGGAGACGGTGAATCAGAGGAAGGACAGGTATGGGAGGCGGCTATGTTTGCCGCTCATTACAAGCTCGATAATCTGTGCGCTCTGCTCGATCTCAACGGCCTTCAGATAGACGGAAAGATAACCGATGTTATGGACCCGACTCCGCATGATGAAAAGTTCAGAGCGTTCGGCTGGAACGTGTTTACGTGTGACGCACACGATTTTGACTCTATCGAGGCGGCATTCAACGAGGCAAAGAACGCAAACAACGGCAAGCCCTCTGTTATTATCTCTTCTTCGGTAAAAGGAAAGGGCGTATCGTTTATGGAAAATCAGTGCGACTGGCACGGAAAAGCACCGTCAAAGGAAGAATATGAAACGGCGGTCAGCGAGATAAAAGCTTATATGGAAAGGGAGTGTCTGTGATGGCGGATAAGATAGCAACAAGACAGGCTTACGGCGAGACTTTGCGTGACATTGCAGAGCAGTTTCCCGAGCTTGTAGTTCTCGATGCAGACCTTGCGGCGGCTACTAAGACAGAAATATTTAAAAAGGCATACCCCGACAGATTTTTTGACTGCGGTATTGCTGAGGGCAACATGATGGGCGTAGCGGCGGGACTTGCATCCTGCGGAAAGATACCGTTTGCATCCAGCTTTGCAATGTTTGCAGCAGGCAGAGCGTTTGAGCAGGTGAGAAATATCATCGGATATCCTCATCTCAATGTAAAAATAGGAGCTACTCATGCGGGCTGTACCGTAGGCGAGGACGGCGCTACACACCAATGCAACGAGGATATCGCTCTCATGCGTACTATTCCGGGTATGGTAGTTATCAATCCTGCTGACGCAGTTGAAGCGAGAGCTGCGGTGATCGCAGCAGCTGAATACGTAGGACCTGTATATCTGCGTTTCGGAAGAGCGAATGTTCCGACAGTAAACGACAGCAAGGACTACAAATTTGAGATAGGCAAGGGAGTTACCCTGCGTGACGGCACAGATGCTACCATCGTAGCGAGCGGAATTACCGTTCATATTGCGCTTGAGGCGGCACAGCTTCTCAGCGACGAGGGAATAGATGCAAGGGTCATAAATATCCATACGATAAAGCCGATAGACAAGGATCTTCTTATAAAGGCGGCAAAAGAGACGGGAGCTATCGTTACCGCTGAGGAGCACAACATTATAGGAGGACTCGGAAGTGCGGTATGCGAGGCTGTATGCGAGCAATGTCCCGTACCCGTTGTCAGAGTCGGCATGAACGATGAATACGGCAGAAGCGCATCTGCGGCTCGGCTTCTTGAATATTACGGCTTTACTGCGGAAAATATCGCAGCCAAGGTTAAGGAAGCTATTGCAAAGAAGAGATAAGCATATTTATATTTGTTTTACAGAGTAAAAGCAGGCGGAGATTTCTGTCTGCTTTTCGGTTATAAAAAGAAAAAAACACAAGGAGGACGACATGAAAAAAATTGCAAGCTTTACGGTTAACCACGACAAGCTGAAAAAGGGAATGTACATCTCACGCATCGACGGAGATGCCGTGACGTACGATATAAGGATGAAAATACCCAACGGCGGCGACTATCTCGGCTGCGGGGAGCTTCATACCTTCGAGCATCTTTTTGCTACTTTTGCACGCAACAGCTGTTATTCTGACAGTGTTATATATGTAGGGCCTATGGGATGCCGTACGGGATTTTATCTTATTTTGCGTGACACGGTGAGCCATTCTCAGGCAATCGGGCTTGTTAGGGATGCGTTTTCGTTCATATCGGATTTTGAGGGTGAGATACCGGGAAATAAGCGTGAGGAATGCGGCAATTATCTTGAGCATGACCTTACAGGAGCTAAAGCGGTCGCGGCTGACATGGCATCCGTACTCTCTGATTGGAACGAGCAAAAGCTCAATTACGAAAACTAACAAAAATTGTTTGCTCATTTGTATGAGTGCTTGACTATCTCCCGAAAAAATGATACAGTTATTGTAATAGTATGATTATTTAGGCAGTGTAACGAAAGGAGCGCAGGCATGGACCAAAATAATGAGCGCATGACTTTATCCGAGCAAAAACCTACAGCTCAGGATACTGCAAACGGCGAAAATGAGAAAAACTCCGTTTCGATATCACCCGAGGGTATGGCCTCAGGAGGGCATGAGACGGACGGCGAACAAGACTGTTACGGTGCTGTTGCGGCATATGAACAAGATACCGAAAATACAAGCTCCGAGCAGAATGTTTCGAAGGATGTCACTGTACCTCCGCAAATTACATATGAGGCGGCTGTTTCAAAGAAAAAGAGGGGATATTTGCGTATTGCGCTGATAGCGGCGGCACTCGTACTGTTGGCAGGCATTATAAGTGCTGCAGTTTTGATTGTTCCGATAATGGGGAGCGCATCCGCTATTAAAAAAACGTTCAGTGCGGTCTTTTTCGACCTTGATGTTGCCGACGCTATTGGTAATGCCGCTCAAAAGAGCGGAGCAGAGGTCAAATATGAGATAAATCTGCCAAGCGAAGCTTGCATAGGAGATTCGAGCTTTTATATTGGATTTGAAAGCTGCACCGCTCCAAAGGACGGAGCAGGCAGTGCAAATCTGACCTTGGAATATGAGCCTGACAGCTTTGAGCTTGATTTTTATTATGACGAGGATATATTTGCTGTCGGAGGTCTGTACGAGGACTCGGATAAATACATAAGCATTCCTCGCAAGGATGCCGTGAGCGCACTTGAGAACTCTGTTTTTCATCCCGACAGCGGCTCTGCTTATGCGCTTGACACAGAGAGCTATGAGCAGCTCGTCAACGCTCTGAAGATGTACGCATCAGAGCATGACAAGGAGACGAAAAAGGAGCTAAAGGAAATAAATGATGCCTTTGGCGATATACTCAAAGAGTGGAGCAAGCAACTTCGCCCAAAAACCTCGATATATTTCTCTGAGGACGCCTTTTGCCTCTGCAAAAAGGTGAGCTACAAGCTCACGGAAGACAACATCGGCGACATGATAGATGCTGTTCTCACACAGACAGAAGAGAGCGAGGTATTTGAGCAATATCTCAATTATATATATATTCTCGGGGAAGAAGAAACAAAAAAGACCGTGACAGAGCTGCTTGAAGAGCTTGAGGACTCGCTTGATAATTGCGAGCTTGAGCTTTCTTATGTCATAAGCAAAGGCAAGGTGTGTGAGCTTGACTGTGTCATCGACACAAACGGTGACACGATCGAGGTCGAGATAGATTTTTTTTACTCAAACAACGGTCAGTGCAGCTTTGACGCTTATATTCTGAACGATCCGGCGTCAGGCAGTGAGACTGAGACGGAGCTTGAATATCGCAAGAAAACGTATGCATCAAGTACCGATATTGAGATCGACATTGAGCAGATATCATATAGCGGAAAAAGCTCGACTACCAAAAAATTTGATGTTGAGATCAAATATGACCGAGATAAAAATACATATGAGATCGATTTGGGCAGCATTGATATATGCGGGGATTTCGTTTTGAACGAAAAGGACAGAAAATTCCGTTTGTCCGTCGATGTGATCGAAATTTACGGAAGCAACCTGCTGGACTCGCTCAACGGGAAAACCTTTGTTGATATTTCAGTTGAGGGATGCAAAGACACCCCCAAGCTTTCTGTGCCTGAAAATGTCGATCTGTTTTCAATGGCGGAGGAGGATGTTCGCTCGTTTGTACGGCAGATCCCGATACAAGAGCTTGACTGTGTGATGAAAGGGCTGTCTGAGCAAGGCTTGATGATCGAGTTTACGCGTGACGGACAGATCTTTGACGAGACTGAGAAGCATTTGGCTAAAAAATATCAATACATAGCGCATTATGAACGGTATATTATACAGAAGCAGTCGATGGGCAGAGATTATTCGAAGAAGGTATATATCTATAACGATGAATTTGATGTATATTATCTGCTTGCCTACTCGTCCAAAACAGGCGAGATAAGTGTCGAGTACGCATATGAGCTTACATCAAAGATAAAGGCGGCGTATAACGAGGCATTTACCGACAGCGACTACGGACTTATAGTGCGTTCTTAAAAACGGTACAGAACATTTATAACGAAAAACCGTATATGAAAGCCGAAATGCTTTCATATACGGTTTCCTTTTTGTTGCATAGGAAATTGCAAAGTTACGTCCCGCCGTTTGGTTGAGTTAAAGAAGATCCAAAGATACAACAGGCGGGAGGACGGGTGCGGGCACTGCCCGCTTTTGCACTCAGACGGTAAAGGTCATATGTTGCTCGACTGTATTTTGTCCATTTCAGCGTAAATGCCGCCGAGTCGAAGCAGCTGCTCGTGCGTTCCGCATTCTGCTATCCTGCCGTCGGATATCACAAGAATAAGATCGGCATTGCGTATGGTCGAGAGACGGTGTGCTATTGCAAATATTGTATGTTTGCCGCTGATAGCCGAGATAGCTTTTTGTATTTGCTTTTCCGTCTGTACATCGACAGAGGCTGTAGCCTCGTCCAAAATGATTATCGGTGCCTTGCGAAGGATAGCTCTTGCGATGGCTACACGCTGCTTTTGACCGCCCGAGAGACGAAGACCGCGCTCGCCTACCATAGTGTCATATTTATTCGGCATATTCATAATATCGTCGTGTATGTTCGCCGCCTTTGCCGCATCTGTTATCTCCTCGTGCGTTGCATCCGGCTTTGCATATGCGATGTTTTCCTCTATGCTTCCGTTAAAAAGAAATGTATCCTGCAGTACGGGCGCAATGTTCTTTCTCAGACTTTTCAGACTTGCATCCTTTATGTCTACTCCGTCGATGAGAATTCTGCCCTCTGTCGGGTCGTAAAAACGTGAGATGAGCTGTGTCAAGGTCGTTTTTCCGACTCCGGTGGGACCTACGAGCGCAACGGTCATGCCTGCATGAGCCTCAAAGGATATGTTTTTGAGTATAGACTCAGACAGAGCGTCTGAGTAGGAAAAGCATACGTTTTCAAATGTTACTTCTCCTTTGACATCGCACAGTTCTACAGGCTCGGGCTTTTCCTTTATTGAGGTTTCGGTGTCGATTATGCTCATCACACGCTCTGCGCTTGCCATTGCCTGCTGTAGATTTTCAAGCATCGTGGCAAGTCCCGATATCGGTGTGTAGAACAAACTGAGATAAAGCACAAAGCTGACAATATCTTCAGCGTTGATGCTCTGCTCATATGCAAGATAACCGCCGAAGCCTACAACGAGCACCGTTCCGAGGGCGGATATAAATTCGACAAGCGGATGAAAAAGGGCGCTTTTTTTCAGCGCACGCAGTACCATGTCTATGTGAACGCTGCTTTTTTCGGTTACTATGCCGTACTCGTAGTCCTCTCTGCCAAAAGACTGTATTTCATGAATTCCGGAAAGATTATCCTGCAGCTTTCCACTGAGTTCTCCTTGCTTGTGCTGTGCTTTTTTAAACATGGGGCGTATCTTAGTCACAAAAATAACGCCCGATATGAGTATGAGTGGTATCGGCGCACAGGTAATGACAGCAAGCTTTGCGTTAATGCATAGAAGTATTACAAGCACACCGATAAACGTGACCGCATTTGTTACCATGTCGGGAATGATATGAGCGTAAAGAAGCTCAAAGTCCTTTGTGTCGGTGATTATACGGCTGAGCAGATCACCCGTTTGCTTGTCATGAAAATAAGAAAGGTCAAGCGTCTGGAGCTTGTCATACGTCTTGCATCGAATATCTCCCACAAGATTGTGTGCCGCTTTGTGTGCAAGGTAATTGCTCAAAAAACGAAAAACAACACGCAAAAGATATAGAGACATAAGAGCAAGCGCAAGCCATACGATCAGGGAAAGTGAGCTGTAGTCAATACCGTCTCCGATTATTCCGGTAGCATACGACAAAACTCTCGGTGCCGCCAAATTTACAGCCGTGAGGCAAAGCGTGGAGAGTATCGCCAAAATATAATATTTTCTGTATTTTACAGCCTCTCGGCTGAGTCTCAAGATTATTTTCATTTTTACCTCCTGTGGTGTCTGAGATTTGCCTCTTTGTATTTTAGCATATAATCCCCGCCTTTTCAATCAATTATCCGAAAAATATACTGCATACGAGTCCTTTTACAGCCGATATTATCTTGAATTTTTGCTTAATTTTTGATAAAATCGTGTTATGCACAAGGAAAGGGAAAATACTATGGCAAACAAAGCGCAGATAGACAAATACAACCTGACATTGCTCAAAAAGCTGAGCATTTTTCTCAATGTCGAACCGAATTATATAAAAGCTGATATGGTAAAGACTGTATGCCGTGAATGTGATATGTCCGAGTCTGAGGCATATTCTTTTTTGCTGGCTTCCGCAATTTACCTCGACGTGGCGGAAAACGAGCATGACAGAGAGCTGTTTGAGCTGTATTTTCCTCATATGATACGGCAGCTTGATGCGGACAAATATTCAAACGACCCGTATATGAAGAAAATAAAAGTTCCCATTCTGCAAGACGGCGCATGGGAGCTGTGCGAGCGCAAATATGAGCCTTATGAGGCTTTTGCCTGCGATGACCTGAAATATTTTACCGACGGCAGAGTTGCGGCGCAGATAGGCTTTTTTAACAAAGAATACAGATATCCGTGCGTATG